>JALYGZ010000294.1 GCA_030776845.1 Actinomycetota bacterium | reverse complement strand
GCGCGAGGGCATGCCGGCGGCGATGCGCCGGCGCAGGCGCGGCAGCTGCGCGTAGAGGGCGCTGCCGGGGCAGGTCGTGCAGCCGACGTCGCGGTGGGCGATGAGCGTGTGCAGCCGGATCCGCTGGCCGTTGGTGAAGCGCGGGTAGGCGCACGACCGGCTGGTCCCGGCGACGACCGTCACGCGGCCGCGGGGCGCGATGCGGTGCCGGCGCATCTTGAAGCGCATGATCCGCTTGACGGCGCGCATGGCGGCGCGCGGGGGGCGCCTGTGCCCGTAGTCGCCCATCACCGAGACGCCGAACGAGCCGGCGTTGAAGCCGCTGGCGTGGGCGCCGACCACGCCCCGCCCGATGCCCCCGTGACGACCCTCGTAGATGCGGCCGAAGCGGTCGACGAGGAAGTTGTAGCCGATGTCGTTCCAGCCGTTGCCGCGGACGTGGTAGCTGTAGATCCCGCGCACGACGTCGTCGGCCTCCGCCCGGCTGTAGGTGTTCCCGCCGGCGGTGTGATGCAGGATCCCGTAGCGGGGCCGCTCGTACTCCGGCCCGGTGCGCCGAAGGGAGCCGTCGGCCCCCCAGCCGCGGCGCGTGATGATCCTGGGCCCGCGGCGCCGGGCCTCGGCGGGGACCGCCGAGTCGCCCCAGGCGGCGGCCACCGCGTCGGTCGCGCGCTGGAGGAGCGAGCGGCTCAGCCCCGACGAGTCGATCACTGTGGCGCCGACGTCGTCGGGGTCCGCGCCGGCCACGCTGACCTGAAGCATAGTGGCCTCGCCGACCCACATCGGCTGCGTGGCGACGGTGCCGGGGGCCTGGGCGGCGTCCGTGGCCCGCCCCTCGGCGCTGGCGGGGTCCGGGCCCTCCGCGACTCCCCCGGGTGCCCCGAGGTCGAGCGGCTCGGCCTCCGACCACCGTCCCCACCTCGTGCCGTCGGCGGAGGTCCGCCAGGAGATGCGCGCGCCCGCCGGCATGGTGAACCCGACCATGGAGAACGGGATAGGCGACTCCACGGTCCGTGACAGCGTCTCCCCGGTGCCCTCCGACTGCCCTGGACGGGCCGGCAGCCCGTCGATGTCGCGGACCACGGTACGGGCCACCGTCCGGGTCGCCCCGGAGCCCGACTGCAGCGGGAACAGCGTCGTCGCCACGGCCGTCAACGTCACGACGGCCATCCGACGTCGCCAAACAGAGCCCACGATCCCTCCTCGCCTCTCCCGTGGCCTCGACACCTCCGGGAGGGCGCTGAAGTGGGATCCGGGCCGGCTGCTCTATCGTCCGGGTCGGTCGGAGGAGGGCAGCGATGCGCGTGGGGGTCGTGCAGTTCCCCGGGTCGTGCGACGACCGCGACGTGGCCTGGGCCGTCACGGTCCTGGGCGCCGAGCCGGTGGTGCTGTGGCACGGTGACGCCCGGCTGGCGGGCGTGGACGCCGTCGTGCTGCCCGGGGGCTTCAGCTACGGCGACTACCTGCGCAGCGGTGCACTGGCCCGCTTCTCACCGGTCATGGGCGCCGTGGCCGCCTTCGCCCGGCGCGGCGGCCCGGTCCTGGGCGTCTGCAACGGCTTCCAGGTGCTGTGCGAGGCGGGGCTGCTGCCCGGGGCGCTGGCCCGCAACGCCGGCCTGCGCTTCGTCGCCCGCGACCAGCCCGTGCGCGTCGAGGCGCGGTGTTTGTGGACGGCAGGCATCGCCCCGGGCACGGTGCTGACGCTGCCGGTCAAGCACGGCGACGGCCGCTATGTGCACCCCGAGCCGGACACGCTCGCGGCCCGGGGGCAGGTGCTCGCCCGCTACTGCGATCCGGCGGGACGCGTCGGGGGCATGGGCAACCCCAACGGCAGCGTGGCCGACGTCGCGGGGGTCACCAACGCCGCCGGCAACGTGGCCGGGCTCATGCCGCACCCCGAGCACGCGGTCGACCCGCTGCTGGGCTCCACCGACGGGCGCCGGGTGTTGGGCTCGGTGCTCGTGGGGGTGACCGCGTGACGGCGCCGGCGGCGGCCCCGGACGGCCCGGCCCTGGCCGGACAGCTCGGGCTGACCGCCGACGAGTACCGGAGGATCGTGCGGACCCTCGGACGAGTGCCGTCCACCGCCGAGCTCGCCGCCTACTCGGTGATGTGGTCCGAGCACTGCTCCTACAAGTCCTCGAAGCGCTACCTGGCCCGGTTGCCGACGCGCGGTCCGCACGTCCTGGTGGGCCCCGGGGAGAACGCGGGCGTCGTCGATGTCGGGGGCGGCACCGCGGTCACCTTCAAGATCGAGAGCCACAACCACCCCTCGTTCGTCGAGCCGTTCCAGGGTGCGGCGACGGGCGTGGGGGGGATCATCCGTGACATCCTGGCCATGGGGGCCCGGCCGGTCGCGCTGCTCGACCCGCTGCGCTTCGGCGACCCGGGCGACCCCCGGACCCGTCGGCTGGTCGACGGCGTCGTCCGCGGCATCGGCCACTACGGCAACTCGGTCGGCGTCGCCACGGTCGGCGGGGAGCTGGCCTTCGACACCGGCTACGCGGGCAATCCCCTGGTCAACGTCCTGTGCCTCGGCGTCCTGCCGAGGGCCCGCCTGCAGCTGGCCAGGGCTGAGCGGACCGGCGACGTGGCCGTGCTCGTCGGTCAGCGCACCGGCCGTGACGGCATCGGCGGCGCGTCGGTCCTGGCCAGCGCCGAGTTCGGCGACGCCGGCGCGGACGCCTCGAAGCGGCCGAACGTGCAGGTCGGCGACCCCTTCGCCGGCAAGTCGCTCATCGAGTGCTGCCTGCAGCTGTACTCCGAGGACCTGCTGTCGGGGATCCAGGACATGGGCGCCGCGGGCATCGTCTGCTCGACGGCGGAGATGGCCTCCCGCGCCGGTCTGGGGATGAGTGTGGACCTGGACGCGGTGCCGCTGCGGGAGGCGTCGATGGACGCCTGGGAGATCCTGTGCTCGGAGTCCCAGGAGCGCATGCTGGCGCTAGTCGCCCCTGACCGGGTGCCGCGGATGCTGCAGGTGTGCGCCCGGTGGGGCGTCGACGCCACCCCGATCGGGGAGGTCACCGACGGCGGCCGACTGGTCTTCCAGCACCGCGGGCGGGTGGTGCACGACGTCCCCGCCGCCTCGCTGGCCGAGGGGGGACCCTCCTACGGCCGCCGTGTCGCCGACTGGGTCCACCCCGCGGCGGGCGAGGACGTCGACGCCGTGGAGCCCCCGCCCGACGTCCACGCCGCGGCGATGGCGGTGCTGTCGAGCCCGAATGTGGCGTCGGCGCGCTGGGTGTGGGAGCAGTACGACACGCTGGTCGGCCACGGGACGGTCGCCGGCCCCGGCGCGGACGCCGCTGTGGTGCGACTGACCGACGGCCTGCCGGCCGGCGACGGCGAGCGGGCCGGCGGGTTCCGGGGCGTGGCCGTCAGCACCGACGGCAATGGCCGGTGGTGCGCGCTGGACCCGGGGGAGGGGGCGAAGCTGGCCGTCGCCGAGGCCGCTCGCAACGTCGCCTGCGCGGGGGCGGCGCCGGTCGCGGCAACGAATTGCCTCAACTTCGGCTCGCCCGAGCGGCCCGCGGTCATGGGGCAGTTCCGCGACGCCGTGGAGGGGCTGGCCGTGGCGTGTGAGGCCCTGGGCACCCCGGTCACGGGCGGCAACGTGAGCTTCTACAACCAGACCGGCGGCACGGCGGTGCCTCCGACCCCGGTCGTCGGGGTGCTCGGGGTGGTGGACGACGTGCGGGCTTGCCCGGGGCCCGCCTTCGTGGCCCCCGGTGACGCCGTGGTCATGTTGGGGGCGCCGACGCGTCCCGGCCTGGGCGGCTCGGAGTACCTGCAGCGGCTCCACGGGCGGGTCGCGGGCCGACCCCCCCGCGTCGACCTCGACGAGGAGCGGCGGTTGCATGGGCTGCTTCGCGCCGCGGCCGCGGAGGGCGTCCTGCGCAGCGCCCACGACGTCGCCGTGGGCGGTCTGCTGGCGACCGTCGTCGAGTCGTGCCTGCCGCGGGAACTCGGCGCGCGGCTGCTCCCCGAGGACGGGGTCCCCGTCCACCAGTGGCTGTTCGGGGAGTCACCGACGAGGGTGGTCTGCAGCGTGGCCCCGGCCGCCGTGCCCGCCCTGGCCGCCCTGTGCGACGCGCACGGGGTCTTCCACCGCCGTCTCGGCGTCGTCACCGACACGCCGCACGTCGAGGCGGCCGGCTCGCTGACCCTGGGTCTGGACGAGGCCGGTCGGGCCCACCGGGCGGGGTTGCCCGAGGCCCTCGAACTCCTCTGAGCCCCCCGGGGGGGCTACACCTCGGGGCGGGACTCCGCGGCCGCCTCGACGGCCCGCAGCACCGTCTTGCGGTTCTTGTTCGCGGTCTCGTGCTCCAGCAGCAGCCGCAGCTCCCGGGTCGACAGGTCGGGCACGACGGCGACGACATCGGGGGCGTTGCGCTCGGCGAGCGCCGCGATCTCCCCCTCGGTCATCCCCTCGGGCACGGACTCGGGCGGCGTGACGACGGGATCCGGGCCGCTTACGACCAGCGGCTCCTCGCTGTCCAGGTCGCCGACGACCTCCTCGGGGTGGGTCGGCGGGGCGACCGCCGCCTCCACGTCCTCGGCGAAGGCCTCGGGCACCTCGTCGGCGACCGGCTCGTCCAGGTCCTCGAGGGGCGGCGGCTCGACGACGTCCTCGACGACCGGCGCCGCGTCCTCGGGCACCGCCTCGACGTCCGCGCCCAGCGGGGGCTGCACCTGCTCGCCGAGCGGGTCGACGGGGGTCGGCGGGATCGTCTCGTCGTCGAACGCGCGCTCCACGGCCGGGCGTGCCTCACCGGAGGGCTCGTCGGTGACCGCGGAGGACCGGCCCGCGTCGGGGTCCAACACCGGCTTCGGCGGCTGGGGTCGCACGCGCGAGGCCACCTGGTCGCCCGCCTGCGCCGCGAGCCTGAGCGCGCGGGACGTGACGGTGATCGTGCCCGCGGCCACCGAGCGGGCCAGGACGCTGACCTTGTTCATCGCTGCAGCCTCCGCCTGTCGCGTGTCCGCCTTCACGTTTCCCCGTACGGCCCCCGGCGACGCCCCCGGGCGCCGGCGACGTCGTGTGCGCGCAGCGGTCGGTCACCGCTCGGGTCCTACGGTCGGCGGCGAGCCTGCCGATCCTTCGAGACGGGGGCGGCTGGCGCTTCGAGGCGTTCGGCCCGACTACACTCGCGGTGCTTCCCCTGGACCGAGTCGAGGTGGGCGCATGCCGTATCGGGGCCACACCGGCGGGCGCGACGCCTGTGGCGTCTTCGGCGCCCACGCGCCCGGCGAGGACACCGCCAAGCTGTGCTTCTACGGTCTGTACGCCCTGCAGCACCGGGGCCAGGAGTCGGCCGGCATCGCGGTGTCCGACGGCCGCCACATCGTCGTGACCAAGGAGATGGGCCTGGTCGCCCAGGTCTTCGACGAGACGCGGCTGGCCAGCCTGACGGGGCACCTGGGCATAGCCCACGTGCGGTACTCCACCACGGGAGCCTCCACCTGGGACAATGCCCAGCCGGCGTTCAAGGTCACTCCGGGTGGCCGCGGGCTGGCGCTGGCCCACAACGGCAACCTTGTCGACACGGCCGCGATGGCGCGCGAGCTGGGTCCGGGCGCCGACGGGTGCGCCACCGATTCCGAGCTGCTCACCGCCGCGATCGCCCGGCGGGGCGACGCCCCCCTGGAGGACGCCCTGGCCGCGACGTGCGCCCGCCTGCCGGGTGCCTACTCGCTGGTCGCGATGGACGAGTCGACGCTGTACGGCGTGCGCGACCCGCACGGCGTCCGCCCGCTGGTGATCGGCCGGCTACCCGGTGGCGGCCACGTCGTGGCGTCGGAGACCAGCGCCCTGGACATCGTCGGGGCCCGGCTGGTTCGCGACGTCGACCCTGGTGAGGTGGTGGCGATCGACGCCGACGGCATCCGCAGCCGGCGCTTCGCGCAGCCGCGGCCGTCGTTCTGCGTGTTCGAGTACGTCTACGTGGCGCGGCCGGACCACCGGACGCGCGAGACGACGGTGTACGCGACCCGCCGGCGCATGGGCGCCGCCCTGGCCCGTCAGGCGCCCGCCGACGCCGACCTCGTGATTCCCGTGCCCGACTCGGGCACGGCGGCGGCCGGCGGGTACGCCGAGGCCAGCGGTATCCCGTACGGCGAGGGACTGGTGAAGAACCGCTACGTCGGCAGAACCTTCATCCAGCCCACGCCGTCGCTGCGCCACCTGGGCATCCGCATGAAGCTGAATCCCTTGCCGGACGTGCTGACCGGCAGGCGGCTGGTCGTCGTCGACGACTCGATCGTGCGCGGCAACACCAGCCGCCAGCTCGTGCGGATGCTCCGCGAGTCCGGCGCGGCCCAGGTGCACCTGCGCATCACCAGCCCCCCGGTGCGCAACCCCTGCTACTACGGCATCGACATGGCGACCCGGGCCGAGCTCGTCGCCGCGGACCTGTCGGTCGACGAGGTCCGCGACTACCTCGGGGTGGACTCGCTGGGGTACCTGTCGCTGGACGCGCTGCTGGCCGCCACGCAGCGGCCCCCCGGAACGCTGTGTCGGGCCTGTTTCGACGGGCGCTACCCCATCCCGGTCCCCCACGAGGAGGCGAGGGGGGCCAGGCTCGCCCACGCCCGCGGTGCCTGAGGCGTCCGGGGGAACCTACCGCGAGGCGGGCGTCGACCTGGACGCGGCCGAGGAGGCGGTGGGACGCATCCGCCCCCACGCGGCCCGCACGGCGCGCCCGGAGGTCGTCGCCGGTGTCGGCGGCTTCGCGGGCCTGTTCGCCCTCGACCCGGCGCGCTGGCGTGAGCCGGTGCTCGTGACCGCCGCCGACGGGGTCGGGACGAAGTTGGAGATGGCCCGTCGGGTCGGACGCCACCGCCCCGTCGGCGTCGACCTGGTCGCGATGGTCGTCGACGACCTCGTGGTGTCCGGGGCGGAGCCGCTGGTATTCCTGGACTACCTGGCGGTCGGCCGACTGGACCCCGACCATGTGGAGCAGGTGGTGGCCGGTGTGGCCGACGGCTGTGAGCAGGCGGGCTGTGCCCTGGTCGGCGGCGAAACCGCCGAGCACCCCGGGGTGCTGCCGGTCGGCGGCTACGACCTGGCCGGTTTCGGGGTGGGCGTCGTCGAGCGGGAGCGCCTGCTCGGCCCGCACCGGGTGCGTCGCGGCGACGCGCTGGTCGCCATGGCCTCCTCGGGGCTGCACGCCAACGGCTTCTCCCTCGTGCGCCGGGTCGTCGGGGAGCTGGACCTGGCCGCCGTGCACCCGGCGCTCGACGGGCCGCTGGGCGAGGCGCTGCTGCGCCCCACCCGCATCTACGCCCCCGACTGCCTGGCGCTGGACCGGGCGGTCCGGCTGCATGCGCTGTGTCACGTGACCGGCGGGGGCATCCGGGGCAACCTGCCGCGGGTCATGCCCGAGGGCCTGGGCGCCGTCGTGGACGCGGCCACGTTCCCCCGGCCGGCGCCGGTGTTCGCCTTTCTGCGCCGTCACGTTGCGGAGGACGAGATGTGGCGGGTGTTCAACATGGGCGCGGGCATGCTCGCCGTGGCACCCGACGGGCCGGCCGCCGTCGACGTCCTGCGGGAGCGCGGCGTCGAGGCGTGGGTGTGCGGCGCCGTGGACGAGGGCCCCGGGGTGCGCCTGGCCGGGGTGGGCGCGGGCGGAGCTAGTCCGGCGGCAGCCAGAAGCCCCGCAAACGGCTGACCGACGCCATGCGCTGCTCGGCGACCCGGTCAGCGGCTTCCGCCGTGGCGATCCCCAGCTCGTCGGCCAGGTCGAAGACCTCGTTGAGGCGGTCGCCGATGCGCTCGGCACCCGCCTTGGCGCGCTCGAACAGGTAGCCACCCGCGTGCAGCTCGTCACCGACCTGGATGAGCCCACCGGCGTTGACGACGAAGTCCGGCGCGTACAGGATCCCCGCCTGCGTCAGCGCCTCGCCGTGACGTGGCTCCAGCAGCTGGTTGTTGGCGGCCCCGGCGACGACCGCGCAGCGCAGCTGTGGCAAGGTGTGGTCGTTGATGACCCCACCCAGCGCGTTGGGGCTGAACACGTCGGCCTCGACGGCGTAGATCTCGTCGACGGCGACCACGTCGGCGCCGAAGGCGTCCGCGCAGCGGGCCACGGCCGGGGAGGCGACGTCGGCGACCGTCAGCTTGGCGCCCTCGTCGTGCACGTGCTCCGCGAGCCGGTAGCCCACCTTGCCCAGCCCCTGGACGGCCACGTGCCGACCGGCGAGGTCGGTGGTCCCGAAGCGCCGCTCGGCGCATGCCTTGATGCCGATGTACAGGCCGTAGGCCGTCAGCAGGCTCGAGTCGCCGGCGCCGCCCTCCACGACGTCGGTGCCCGTCGCCCAGCGCGTCTCGCGCGCCACCAGCGCCATGTCCGGCGGGTAGGTGCCCACGTCGCAGGCGGTCACGTAGCGACCGCCGAGCGAGGCGATGATCCGCCCGTAGGCGCGCAGCAGCGGCTCGCTCTTGTCGCGGGCCGGGTCGCCGATGATCACCGCCTTGCCCCCGCCCAGGTCCAGGCCGGCGCAGGCCGCCTTGTAGGCCATCGCCTTGGACAGGCGCAGCACGTCGATCAGCGCCTCGTGCTCGGTCGCGTAGGGATAGAAGCGGGTGCCCCCGAGCGCCGGGCCCAGCGCGGTGGAGTAGATCGCGATGATGCAGCGCAACCCGCTGGTGGGGTCGTGGCCGTAGACCACTTGCTCGTGGTCCTCCAGCAGGCTGAAGGGTCCCTCCACCTCGGCGACTCCTTCCCTCCACGCGGGCTGTCCGGCGGCGCGCCGGATCATCCTAGGCACCCTGATCGAGGGGTCGGGGAGGGGGCTGTGGGGCGGTCTGGAGGGACGAAGCGGAAATTCCCCGAGATCGGGTGTGGCTCATACCCCCCGATAGGGGGTAACCTGATCCCACGCCCCGGGGACGCCGCGATGATAGCGGTGCCGTGACTGACCGGACGATAACAGTGACGATGACAGTGGAGACTTCCTCCAACAACGACAACGGCAACCAGCTGCTCACCCCTTCGGAGGTGGCCAAGCTGTTCCGTGTCGATCCGAAGACGGTGACCCGTTGGGCCAAGTCGGGCAAGCTCTCGTCCATCCGGACGCTCGGTGGTCACCGCAGATACCGCGCGCACGAGGTGTACGCGCTGCTCGACGGTCAGCGGGAGGTCACCGCGAGCTGACCACCGCGGTCGGGCGCGACGAGCAGAACGGCATGCCCACCGCCCCGGACTCGGGGATGGTGGGGTGTGTGCGCTTTTCCGTTTTGGGGTGGCTTTGTTGGGCTTCTCATGGTAGAGTGAGGAGGCAGTTACGCAGGGTCGCCTTCACCATTGCCACAGTGACGGGCGATCACCGCGACGGGAGTCGCGTCCATAAAGCCTCCGAATAGACGAGCGCCCCGTGTTCTCCCCGCCGCCACGGGGCGCTTCGTCATGTCCGGGCTAGGTCAGGGCTCGCCCGGCCATGGCGGCGTCGGTGTCGATGAGCGCCCGCTCCGCAGCGCTGACGAGATGGTCGACGAGGAACGAGCGGCTCCCGACCTTCCACAGCGCCCGACCACGCGGTAGGTGGGGCAGCTCGGCCGCCTCCACGTCCGACAGCCCCAGCAGCGTCGTGGCCCGCTCGAGCTGGCCGTGGGGCTGGTTGAGCACCACGCGGGTCTCGGTGTCCTCCAGCAGGCCCTCGGCCAGCGCCACGGTCTGTGAGCCCCGCGCCCCGGTGGCCGACAGGTCCGACAGGCGGTGGACGACGGCGACGTTCTGGACGCCGTAGCTGCGTGACAGCTTGAAGCTCTGGCGCAGCCAGCGGGCGATGCCCGGCGACGACAGGATCGCCCAGGCCTCGTCGACCACGACGATCCGGTGTCGGCCGTCCCGGCGGGCCAGCGCGGACTGCAGCCAGGCGGTGGCGCACGCCATGAGGATGCCCAGCGCGTCGGAGTCGAACAGGGCGGACAGGTCCAGCACCGTGACCGGACCCTCCAGCGAGACCCCCGGCGTCGTCGGCCCGTCGAACATGCCGCGCAGGTCCCCGGTGACCATGCGGCGCAGGGCCAGCCCGACCTGGCGCCCGTCGCCAGCCAATCGCTCCCGGGTGGTGGCGACCTCCTCGGCGTCGCGGGCCTGTGGCCACAGCAACGCCTCGACCACGTCCGGCAGCACCGGCGGGTGGTCCCCGGCGCCGCGCGTGGCGCGGTTCAGCGCCAGGCCGCACGCCGTCGTCTCCTCCGGTTGCAGCGGCCGCTTCACCGCCGCCTCGGCCAGGGACAGCAGCAGCTCCTCCCGACGCTGCCCGACGGCGTCGGGAGGGTCGCCTCCGCCGGGCCCCCCGTCGAGCGGGTTGAGCCGCACCGGCGAGCCCGGCGCGATGCGCACAGGGCTGGTGCCCAGGGCGGCGGCCAGGGGGTCGTACTCGTGCGGCTTGGGCGAGACGACGAACGCGTGGCGGCCGAAGACCTGCTGGCGCCAGACGTACGTCTTGACCAACGAGCTCTTGCCGTAGCCGACCTGCCCGCCGACGACCATGTTCGGGTTGGCGATCACGCCGGCGCGGTACAGCTCCCACGGATCGTACAGGAAGCTGCCGCCGAACAGGTCGCGGCCCACGTAGACCCCCGACGCGCCGATGCCGCCCTCGCTCTGGAAGGGGTAGGCGGCCTGCAGGTGGGCGGTCGTCACGCGGTGCGAGCGCGGCGGCGTCACCGCAGCCCCCGGGCGACCGGCAGGCAGAAGGTGAACGCCTCGTCCTGCTGGCCGTACATCCGGTGCAGCTCCAGGCGGGACTGCTGGGCATGCTGCTCGACCTCGACGCAGGCCTCCTCCAGCTCGTCGGGCGTCGTCGCGGTGACGGTCACGTACCCGGAGAAGCGGTACTCCCCGTGGCCCACGGCCAGCTCCTGCTCGCGCACCCGGGTGGCCTCCTCCTCCAGGTCGGTGCGCCGACGCGCCGCGAACTCGTAGCGGGCGCGGATCCGCCGGTTGGTCTCGTAGTCGTTCAGCGTCCGCTCCACGTCGCGGGCGGCCCGCAGCGGGTTCTGCGGCTCCATCACCAGCGAGACCGTGCGCATGGCCTGGGTCCACAGCAGCAGCGGCGACAGGAAGTCCGGTCCGACGCCCACGCGCGGCCACTCGGCCACCCAGTAGGTCGCGTGCCACGCCCCGTCGGCGCGATAGCTCGACCAGGTCGTCTGGGTCGCATGCGGCCAGGCGTTGGCCGGCGCGGTCCCCTCCCGCTCGGGGTCGTCGGCGGCGATGCGGGCCATCCCGGCGCGCGTGGACGGGTCGAAGCCGGTCCGCAGCGCCTTGGCAAGCAGGCGGGGTGGCAGCGCCCCCTCGACCAAGAGCTCGGCGCCGTGCAGCTGCTCGACGAGCTGCTCGAGCTCGCGGACGAGGACGGCGCATGCCCCGGTCTCCCCGCCACCGGCCCTGCGGATGGCCCGGTGCGCCTTGCGCTCGCCGATGCGCACGGCGACCAGCATCTCGTGCTGCTGGGTGACCGGCTGGACGTGGTCGACGAGGTCCAGGTAGCTGCGGACGGCCGGGTGGCCGCGTCCGGCGGTCATGCGGACCGCCAGGTCGCGGCCGATCGCGTCGCCCGCGTCGGGGACCGTGCGCTCGAGCCACTGGACGCGGTCGACCGGGCACGACGGGCGGGTCAGGCCGGCCAGCACCTGGGCCCACCCGTCGAGCCGGCGGGCCTTGTCCGCCGTGGACAGCAGCGCGAAGCTGCCCGCGCTGACGGCGAGCACGCCGGTCCAGGCCCGCGCCCGGCGGTCGCGGACCACGCCGATGCGCGCGCCGCCGCTCACCACCGCCTCCC
>JALYGZ010000293.1 GCA_030776845.1 Actinomycetota bacterium | reverse complement strand
GCGCCGTCCTCGACCACGAGCCGGCCGCCCACGACCACCTGGTCGACGCCGTCGCAGAAGCGGTGGGGCTCGGCGTACGTCGCCCGGTCGGCCACGAGGTCGGGGTCGAACACCACGAGGTCGGCGGCGCGGCCGGGCCGCACCAGGCCGAGGTCGCCGCGGCCGAGCCGACGGGCCGGCAGTGACGTCATCTTGCGCACAGCCTCCTGCAGCGACAGCACGCCCTCCTGGCGCACATAGGTGCCCAGCACCCGCGCATAGGTCCCGTAGCTGCGCGGGTGGGGCTTGCCGCCGGCCTCCGGCGACAGCGTCCACCCGTCGCTGGCGACCGCGACCGCGGGGTGGCGCATGACGGTGCGCACGTCGTCCTCGGACATGACGAACGCCACCATCTCCACCCCGCCGCCGTGGCGCTCGAGCAGGTCCAGGGCGACGTCGAGCGGGCGTTGGCCCCGCTCGTCGGCGATGTCGGTGAGCATGCGCCCCTCGACCGGGGCGTCCGCGCCGGCGGGCACCGAGGCGATCATCACCGAGTCCAGCGGGAACTCCCGCGCGCCGGCGGCGTTCAGCTCCCGCTCCAGGCGCGCCCGCTGGTCGGGCTCGGCGAGCAGGCGCTGGAGCCCGTCGGCGCCGTCGGCCATCGCCCACTCGGGGACGAGCGTCGTCAGCGTCGTGCTGGCCGCCGTGTACGGGTACTGGTCGACGAGCACGTCGTGGCCATCGGCCCGCGCCCGGTCGATCATGGCCAGCGACGCGTCGACCAGGCCCCAGTTGCCCGGTCCCGAGGCCTTGTGATGGCTCAGCTGCACGGGCGTCCCCGCCCTACGGCCCACCAGCAGCGCCTCGTCGACCGCCTCCAGCAGTGTGTCGCCCTCGCCGCGCAGGTGGCTGGAGTAGAAGGCCCCGTACCGGGCGGCCACGGCGGCCACGGCGACGAGCTCGTCGGTGGCCGCGTAGCTCGACGGCGGGTAGATCAGCCCCGACGACAGCCCGAACACCCCCTGGTCCAGGGCCTCGGCGACCAGCTCCTGCATCCGCGACAGCTCCGCCTGGCCCGGCTCGCGACGGTCGAAGCCCATGACCGCGGTGCGCACCGCGCCGTGACCGACCTGCAGGGCCACGTTGCACGCCAGCGGCAGCGCCTCGAGCATCGCCGCGTACTCCCCGGCGCTGGACCAGTCCCACTCCAGGCCCGCGTCCAGGAAGTCCGCCGCGTCGCGCAGCAGGTCCAGGCGGCCGGCGCCGACCGGGAACGGCGAGAAGCCGCAGTTGCCCACGAGCTTGGTGGTCACGCCCTGGCGCACCATCGACTGCGCCCGGGGGAATCGCGGCAGCGTGAAGTCCGAGTGGGTGTGCAGGTCGATGAAGCCGGGGGCCAGCACCCGACCACCGACGTCGACGACGCGACGGGCCGAGGTGGCAGCGAGGTCACCCACGGCGGCGACGCGGCCGGACTCCACCGCCACGTCGGCGCGCACCGGGGGCCGGCCGCTGCCGTCGACGACACGGGCGTCGCGGAACAGGCAGTCGTGCATCCGGCCTCCCTTGTTCCGCCCGCGCCTAGCCCCGGCCGGAGGCCGGCTGCAGCACCCGGCGCACCTCGCGGTTCGTGCCCCAGAACTTCACCAGCGCCTCGCGGTCCGGCGGCGGCCCCAGCGCGACCCCCGCCAGATAGGCGCCCAGCCCGACTGCCAGCGACACGACGACCGGGTCCATGCCGAAGGGCGTCTCGAACAGCTGGCCCGTGACGATGTACGTCGCCAGACCGGCGACGCTGGACAGCCCCGCGCCCACCGCGTTCCCACGCTTCCAGTACAGCCCGAGCAGCAGCGGCCACATGATCGCCGCCTCCAGCCCGCCGATGGCGAACAGCACGAGGTACTCCAGCAGGTCCGGCGGGCGGAACGACAACAGCAGCACGACGACGCCGGCGCCGAAGGTCACCGCGCGCGAGAGCGTGTTCTGGGCGTCGTGGCCGATGTCGGGCTTGACGTAGTTGACGTACAGGTCCCGCACGATCGACCCGCTCACGATGAGCAGCATCGAGTCGACCGTCGACATGATCGCGGCGAGCGGGGCCGCGAACAGGCCCCCGGCGACCCAGGCCGGCAGCACCTCCAGGATCATCCTCGGCACCGCCAGGTCGCCGACCTGAAGGTGGGGGAAGAACAGGCGCGCGACGGGCCCCATCGCGGTGAAGCCGAGGGTGAACACGGTCATGATGAGCGGCCCGGCCATCATGGCGGAGTGCATCGCCCGCGAGTCCTTGTAGGCCATCCCCCGCACCGCCACGTGCGGCAGGACCACGAGGGGCACCCCCAGCAGCACCCAGAAGCTGAACAGCATGGGCGCGGTCATGTCCCCGCCGCCGGGCAGGGTCACCAGCTCCGGGAAGGAGCGGACGAGCTCCCGCGTCGACCCGCCCGTGCCACCGGTGCGCGATAGCACCGCCAGCCACAGGACGACCCCGCCGACGAACATGACGATCCCCTGCACCGTGTCGGTCAGGGACACGGCCCGGAACCCCCCGAAGGCCGTGTAGACCGCGACGGTGCCGGCGAACAGCACGACGACGACGCTGTAGTCCAGCCCGGTGGTGGCCTCCAGCACCCGGGCGCCGCCGACGAACTGGGCGACCATGTAGGCCAGCAGCAGCCCCACGATGGCCAGGGACAGGAACACAACTACGAAGCGACTGCCGTAGCGGTGGCGGATCAGGTCCGTGACGGTCACGGAGTCCAGCTTGCGCGCGAGGATGGCGAACTTCTTGCCGAGCACGCCCAGGGTGAGGAACGCGGCCGGCGCCTGCGCGAGGGAGGCGAGCACCCACCCGTACCCCAACTCGTAGCCCAGCCCGGGCCCGCCGACGAACGTGCCGGCGCTGGCCGTGCTGGCCAGCAGCGTGAACACCAGCACCACCCAGCCCAGCGAGCGCCCGGCGGTGTAGTACTCCTCGGAGCGGGCGATGCTGGCGGTGCCGCGCAGGCGCCGGTTGGCGTACACGCCGATGCCGATCATCACCAGCAGGTAGCCGAACAGCGGCACGAGGACGTCCCAGCGCATCACTCGTCCTCCTGCTCGGCCTCGATCGACACGTGGGTGAAGAACCGCTTCACGATGAGGACCGGCAGGACGCTGAACACCGCCGCCACCACGACGCCCGACCAGAAGAACCAGCTGGGCAGGCCGAGCGTGAGGCCGACCTGTCCCGCAGGCCTGCCTCCCCCCAGCGCCCAGGCGACGCCGATGCTGGCCAGCAGGTGCGCCGCCCAGAACAGCACGGCGACGACCATCTCACGACCGCAGGCGCGGTAGCGCGGGTCCTCCTCGAAGTCCTCCCGGACGGGGCGGTCGCCCCGGTCGGTCACGTCCATCGGCCACCCCCTCGCTCGGTCGCCGCGTCGACCGCTGCGCGGCGGATCGGCTGAAGCTGACTACCGATGCGGCCCGCGATCAAGGACCGGAGACTGACCTGCCCGATCGTGGTCCTGGCCCGACCGTGCGTGAACCTCAGCCCGTGTGGTCCCGCACGGCCTCGGCGAGCTCACGCTTGCTCATCCGTGACCGCCCCGGCAGGTCCAGGCGCTGCGCGGCCCGGTACAGGTCCGCCTTGGTGGCCGAGGCCGGGTCCGGGACCGTGGCGCCGTCGTTCCGGCCGGGGTCCTCTCCCCCGGCCGCCCGCAGCACGGCCTCGTGGTCACCGCCCAGCTCGACGCGGACCAGGGCGGCGGCCAGGCGCGCCACGTCCGCCTCGTCGACGAAGCCGGCCAGCGCGGGCCCGTCCTGTCCGAGCCCCAGCCGGCCCGCGGCCGCCAGGGCCCGCCGATCCAGGAAGGGCCGCAGCTCCTCCCACGAGGCCTGCGTCTCGCGGAAGAAGATGTCGACCCCGACGTCGCCGATGCCCTTGCACTGCTTGAGCAGGCGCCGCTCCTCGTCCGGGCGTCGCCCGGCCTGCTCGCGCAGCCGGCGCAGGTCGCCGCCGTAGCGCTCCACGAGCAGCTCGGCGGTGTCGCCCAGCATCGTCGACGTGCGCTCGTCGTAGCGGGCGTAGCCCGCCCGGTTCAGGATCCGGGCCCGCTCGGCCCAGGTCGCCTCGGCCATGTCGCGCGCCGTGGTCCATCCCCGGTCGGCCAGGGCGCGCGCGGCCGCCACCGCGATGTCGGCGTTGATGCGCGCGGCGAACAGCACCGCCGCGCACAGCATCCGGAACAGCGCCGACGGGCCGCCGCCGGCCAGGTCGATGCCGAGTTCCTCGGCGTACGTCCGCCCGTGCGACCGCAGCAGGGCCGCGACGATCTCCCGCCTGTCCGCCATGGCGTCCTCCGTCCACCGGGTCCGCTCCCAGGGTGCCCCCGGCGTCACGGTCGCGCCGTGTGAGCCGACCTTGCCTGTGGAGGCGGCGCGGGACAGACTCGCGGCGATGGCCGCCACCGCCGACCCCGATGCGTCGCCGCCCGACCTGCGCGTCTCCGACCAGGAACGGGACCTGGTCCTGGCGGACCTGCGCGAGCACTGCGCGCAGGGTCGGCTGACCCTGGCCGAGATGACCGAGCGGGCCGATCGCGTCCTCGCGGCGCGGACGCGGGCGGAGTTGCGCGCCGTGACGGCCGCCCTTCCCGCCGTCCCCGCCGCCGGGGCCGTCGAAGCGGGGTCCCGGTCGCGGA
>JALYGZ010000292.1 GCA_030776845.1 Actinomycetota bacterium | reverse complement strand
GTGCAGGGCCACGCCCTCGCCGTGGCGGGCCGCGGCCGTGACTCCCGCGGGGGTCAGCGTCGTCCCGTCGAGGTGCACCACCGGCCGGTCCCTCCTTGTCCCCCGTCCGGCTCGTCACGGGCGGCGGGGCGGGTGGGCAGGCCGGCGGCCTCCCAGGCGACGAACCCGCCACGCAGTGGTGGCCCTGCGCAGACCGAGGTCGTGCAGCACCGCCGCCGCCAGGCTGGAGGTGTACCCCTCGGAGCACCTGACGACGACCTGCGTGTCGTATCCGGCTTCGGGCAGGCGGGCGTCGCTGGCGGGGTCCAGGCGCCATTCCAGGACGTTGCGCTCGACGACCATGGCGCCGGGCACCTCGCCCTCGCCCCGGCGCTGCGCGGCCGGGCGGATGTCGACGAGCAGGGGGCCGTCGGCCACGGCGGCGGCCGCCTCGTGGGGGTCAAGGCGGTGCAGCCCGGGACCGGGCGCCGGCCAGCAGGTCGTCGACGGACAGCGGTGGCGCCGCCGCGGCCGGCTCGGGGGCCGGCGGCCCACAGCGAGCCGGTCGGCACCAGCCGGCCCTCCACCCGGTCGTGGAAGCGCATGCTGCGCAGGGGCGGGGAGTAGGCGTGCACGCTGGTGGCCGGCCGCGGCCCCCCGTTGCACAGGTTGTGGACGTAGGCGGCGCCGAACGCCTGTCGCACGCCGGTGTCGTGGACGCGGCGCGCGCAGCGTGGCGTCACCCGTCCCGGGCCCGTAGTCCTCGGTCAGCCGCCCCTGGCAGACCGCGAAGGCGCCGCACGAGCCTCCGTGGTCGTGCAGGCGGGTGTCCTGGCCGGCCTCCCAGCCGATCAGCCACACCTCGACGGCCTCGTCCCGGTGCAGGCGGGTGTACCAGCGCGACAGCGGCCCGGTGCCGGGCTCCAGGCCCGCGAGGCGGGCGGCGGCACGGGTCCGAGGTGGGGCGTCGACGAGCGTCATCTGACGGGAGCTCCTCGAAGTCAGGGGAGGCCCCACAGGCGTGGCGACGGTGGCGCGTCCAGCCCTCGCGAACGCAGGACGCCGGCGCCGGCCGACGAGTGCTCCCACAGCCTCGCCGCCATCCGCGGCGCCGCGCGCTTCAGACCCGGCGCCGCCGCCGACGGCCTTCGTCAGCGCGGTCCCGCCACCCCGTCAATCCGTCCGGCGTCCGGTGTCCGGCGTCCGGCGTCGGCACGGGCCGGGTCGCGGGCCCAGCGCCGGCAGCCTACGCCCGGCTACTAGCATGAGGCGATGATCCAGAAGGAGCAGCGGGCCGCCGTGGGAGAGGCCGTCATGAAGCTCGAGCGGGAGTTCTACGGGCGGGGCCCGCAGTCGGTGCGGGTCTCGGTCAGCGAGGGCGACCCCGACGTCATCACGGTTCTGTCGGTCGACAGCCTGACGACCATGGACCGCACCCTGGCCGACCGCGACCGGGTGCCGGCCGTCGTGGCCCACCACCAGGCGATCCACGACGCGACCGCCGGGGACTTCTGCAACGAGGTCACCAACATCGTCGGGCGGCGCCCCGACGCCTACCTGGCGCAGGTCGAGCCCACCACCGGCTACGCGGTGCGGGTGTTCGTCTTCACCCGCAGTTAGGGCCCGGGTCATCCGCCTCGAGCGGCAGCCGCTTCGTCGCGAGCGCGGCCACCAGCGTGTCCACGTCACCGCCTAGGGGGCGATCCTCGTCGACGGGCGCCACCGCGTCGGCCAGAGCCCCGGCGGTCGGCTCCAGCCCGCGCGCGGGAGGCTGTCCGGACAACCACCACGCCTGGCGCGCGCACAGCAGCTCGCAGGCCAGCACCTCACGCACGAGCCCGACCACGCGCCGCAGACGCTCGGCGGCTTCGAACGCGAACGTCATGGCGTCCTCCTGGCCCATCGAGGTGTCGACCAGGCCGACGCTGGCCGGGGCGGCCAGCCGGCGCAGCTCGTTGCACGCGCCCACCGCCCGCTTGTGGACGAGGACGAGGCCGCAGCGCGGGCCGGGGACGGGCGTCAGCTGATCGGGCAGGCCCGTGACGCGCCCGTCGAGCAGGCGGTGCACCCGCTGGGCCGACAGCTCCGCCGCGCGGATCAGCGCCGTGCCGAGCTCGTCCATGCTCGCGGCCGGCTGGACGGCGTGGAACTCGCCGCTGGTCACGAAGCGGCCGTCGACGAGCACCGGTGAGTCGCTGACGGTGCCCAGGGCACGGCCGGTGTCCTCGTGCAGCCGCCGGCGCGCGCGCTCCAGGTGGGCCAGCACCTGCGGCCCGACGCGGAACGAGACAGGGGCCTGCCGGGGACCGCGCGGGCCCGACGCCCCGTCGAGCAGCGCCCGCAGGCGGGCGGCGACGTCATCCAGCAGCGGGT
>JALYGZ010000291.1 GCA_030776845.1 Actinomycetota bacterium | reverse complement strand
GGGGGCGCCAGCGGCTGGGAGCCCGGCGGGGCGCAGCGCACGCACAGGGCGCCGCCCGAGGCGATGTGGAAGACCGGGTGGGCGCCCGGCGCGCCGCACGACGTGCAGCCCTCCAGGTAGGGGTGGTAGCCGGCGACGGACGCCAGGCGCAGCAGGTACGCGTCGAGCACGACGGCGGGGTGCGCCGGGGTACCCGCCAGCGCGCGCAGCCCGGCGAGCAGCAGCAGGAACAACCCGTTGGAGCGCTCGTCCTCCTGCGCGACGCGGTCGGCGCCCTCGGCCATCGCCGACCCGCACGCCGACAGCACCCAGTCCCCCCGCACGGACGCGAAGGAGGTGATCAGCTCGGCCTGCGTGACGACGTCCAGCCCGCGCCCCTCGTACAGCTGCACGTCGACGTGGCTGAACGGCTCGAGGCGTCCGCCGAAGCGCGACCCGGACCGGCGGACGCCCTTGGCGACGGCCCGCACCTTGCCCCGCCCCTGGGTGAACAGGTGCAGGATGCGGTCGGTCTCGCCCAGCTTGTAGCTGCGCAGGACGACCCCCTGCTCCCGGTACAGCGCCATGGGATGAAGGCTAGTCGCGATCAGTAGCCCAGGCGCTGCAGCTTCTTCGGGTCGCCCTGCCACTCCTTGGCGAGCTTGACGCGCAGGTCGAGCCAGACCCGCGAGCCCAGCGCCAGCTCCAGCTCCGGGCGGGCCTCCGCGCCGATGCCGCGCAGGCAGGCGCCTCCCGCGCCGACGACGATCCCCTTCTGCGAGTCCCGCTCCACGTAGATCGTGGCGGACACCACCAGGACGTCGTCGCGGTCGCCGGGGGCGATCTCGTCGACGACGACGGCGATGGAGTGCGGCAGCTCCTGGCGGGCCCGGGTGATGGCCTTCTCCCGGATGATCTCGGCCCCCAGTAGCTCGGGCGGCTGGTCGCTGACCTGCCCGGCGGGGAAGTAGGCCGGGCCCTCGGGCAGCCGGTCGACGATGAGCCCGGCGAGCAGGTCCACGCCGTCGCCGGTCACGGCGGACACCGGCACGATCTCGTCCCAGTCCCCCAGCTCCGCCAGGCGCTGCAGCTGGGGCAGCTGGCGCGCCCGGCCCAGCCGGTCGATCTTGTTACACACCGCCAGGACGGGCGCCCCGTCGCCCAGCAGGCGGGCGATAAACCGGTCCCCCCGCCCGACGCCGGCGGCGCCGTCGACCACGAACACAACCACGTCGACGCCCGCGAGCTGGTCGCGGGCCAGGTCGTTGAGCCGGCTGCCCAGCAGCGTCCGCGGCTTGTGCAGGCCCGGGGTGTCGACGAACACGACCTGGGCGTCGTCGCGGTGCAGGACGCCGCGCAGGGCGTGCCGCGTCGTCTGCGGCACCGGCGTGGTGATGGCTACCTTGGTGCCGACCAGCGCGTTGAGCAGCGCGGACTTGCCGACGTTGGGCCGGCCCACGATCGAGCAGAGCCCCGAGCGCATCGCCCTACACCCGCAGGTCGTCGGGCCCGAACGCCTCCGGCAGCAGGTCCCGGGCCAGGCGGTAGCGGGCGGTCGCGCCGCCCGCCGACCCCGCGAGCACCACCACGTCGGGCGCGAACTCGAACAGCACCTGGCGGCAGGTCCCGCACGGCGCCGTGGCCCGTGGGCCGTCCCCCACGACGGCCACCGCGACGAACCGGCGCGCCCCCGCGGCCACCGCCTGGCCCACCGCGTTGCGCTCAGCGCACATCGTCGCCGGATAGGCGGCGTTCTCCACGTTGCCGGCGGCGAACACGCGGCCGTCCTCGGCGCGCAACGCGCAGCCCACCCGCATGCCCGAGTAGGGCGCGTACGCCCGGGCCCGAGCCTCCCCCGCCCGGTCGAGCAGCTGTCGCTCCTCGCCGGTCACCCGTGCTCGCCGGCTGCGTCGTCCACGTCGGCGCGGACACCGTGCTCGACGAGCACGGTGGCGATGCGCCGGTCCTCCACGCGCTCGGCCGTCAGCTGCAGCGTCTGCACCTCCACCTGCTCCCCGGGCGACGGCACGTGGCCCAGCAGCCCGAACAGGAGGCCGCCGACGGTGTCCCACTCCTCGTCCGGCAGAGGCATGTCCACCAGCTCGGACAGCTCGTCGACCGGCAGCCGGGCGTCGACCCGGTAGGCGCCCTCGGGCAGGGGCTCGACCAGCGCCACCTCACGGTCGTGCTCGTCGACGATCTCGCCGACGATCTCCTCCAGGATGTCCTCGATCGTCACCAGGCCCGCAGTCGCGCCGTACTCGTCGACGACCACGGCCAGGTGCACCTTCTGCTCGCGCAGTTCCGGGAGGAGCTCGTCCACCGGCTTGAGCTCCGGCACGAAATAAGGCGGCCGCAGCAGCTCCTCCCAGGAGCCCGTCTCGTCCGGCTTGGCGTGAAGGCGGCCCAGGACGTCCTTGGCGTACACCAGGCCCACGATCGTGTCGCGGTCGTCGCGGAACACCGGGATGCGCGAGCGACCGTGCTGGATGATCAGCTCAAGGACGTCGGACAGGGGCTGGTCGATCGACGCCATGACCATGTCGGGGCGGGGCACCATGATCTCGCGCACCACCGTGTCACCGAGGTCGAAGATGGAGTGGATCATCGCCCGCTCCGCCTCGCGGATCACCTCGTCCTCCTCGGCGACGTCGATCATCTCGCGGATCTCGTCCTCGGTGACGTAGGGGCCCGACCGCAGCCGGCGGCCGGGGGCGAGCGAGCTGCCGACGCCGATGAGCACCGACGCGAGCGGCGCCAGGGCCCGCGTGACCAGCGATACCCACAGCGCGCTGCCGCAGGCGACCTCGTCGGGTCGCTGCAGGGCCACGGTACGCGGCACGACCTCGGCCACGACGTACAAGACGACCGTGCCGACGGCCGCCGCGGCCGCGATCGTCACCCCGCCCTCGAGGTAGCGGCCGAGCACGACGGTGAGCAACGCGACCGCGGTCGCCTCCGCCGCGAGCACGACGAGGGCCAGGATGCTGAGCGTGCGGGCCGGGGCCGGGGTCGGCCCCCGCAGCAGCCGGATCGCCGTCTCGGCCCCGCGGCGGCCGTCGGCCGCCAGCCTCTCCGCCCGGTGCAGCGAGGTGCTCGACAACGCCGTCCGCGCCGCGGCGAAGAACGCCGCCACGAGCACGAGCGTGGTCGCCACGGCCAGCATCGTGATCTCCGAGGCCGTCACGTCACCCCGCGGCCCCGTGGAAGCCGGTGAGCAGCCGGTCGGTCAAGGCGAACATGGCGTCGCGCTCGGCGGGCTCGGCGTGGTCGTGGCCCAGCAGGTGCAGGATGCCGTGGACCACGAGCAGGTCGAGCTCGTCCTGTAGCGGCCGCTCCCGTGCCGCAGCCTGCTCCGCGGCGACCTCGGGGCAGACGACGACGTCGCCCAGGAGCCGCGGGGGCCCGCCGGGGTCGTCGCCGGGCGGGTCGATCGGGAAGGCCAGCACGTCGGTGGCGTCGTCCACCCCCAGGTGACGGGCGTTGAGGCGCGCGATGACCGCGGGCTCGACGCACAGGATCGACAACTCCATGCCCGCGGGGGCGCCACGGTCGGCGAGGATGTGCCCGGCGAGAGCCCGCAGCCGGTCGGCGTCCAGCGGGTGGTGTTGCTCGTCGCTGACGACGACGCTCATCGCCCGGGCGGGCCCGGGGGCGTGGGCGGCGAATCCGTCTCCTGGTAGCGGCGGTAGGCCTCGACGATCTCCTGCACGATGCGGTGGCGCACAACGTCGCGGCTGGTCAGCTCGCAGTAGGCGACACCGTCGATGCCGGTGAGGATGTCGCGGACCACGCGCAGGCCCGAGCGCGACGACGTGGGGAGGTCGACCTGGGTGATGTCGCCGGTCACCACCGCCTTGGAGCGGAAGCCCAGCCTGGTGAGGAACATCTTCATCTGCTCGGGCGTGGTGTTCTGCGCCTCGTCGAGCACGATGAAGCTGTCGTTCAGCGTCCGTCCCCGCATGTAGGCCAGCGGCGCCACCTCGATCGTTCCCCGCTCCATGTACGTGGCGATCTGCTCGGCATCCATCATGTCGTACAGCGCGTCGAACAGCGGCTTGAGGTACGGGTCGATCTTCTCGTACAGCGTGCCCGGCAGGAAGCCCAGACGCTCCCCCGCCTCGACCGCCGGCCGGGTCAGGATGATGCGATTGACCTCGTGCCGCCGCAGCGCGAGCACGGCCATGGCCATCGCCAGGTAGGTCTTGCCGGTGCCGGCCGGCCCGATGCACAGCACGACCGTGTTCCGCCGGATGGCGTCCAGGTACCCCTTCTGCCCGACGGTCTTCGGCCGGATCGCGCGCCCGCGGTGGGTCAACGCCTCGTCGGACACCACCTCGGACGGGTGGGGGTGCTCCCCGCCGCGGACCATGGCGATCGTGGCGCGCACGCTGGCCTCGTCCAGCTCCTGAGCGTTGTCCAGGATCCGGGTGAGCTCGCCGAACACGTGGACGGCCGCCTCGGTCTCCGGCTCCGACCCCGACACGGTGATCTCGTTGCCGCGGACCAGCAGCTGGACGTCGAACGCATCCTCGACCAGCTTGAGCAGCTCGTCCCGCGTGCCGAGCAGCGACATCATCGAGTGGCGGCTGGGGACCGAGGTCGTGACGCTGGTGCTGGGGGGCACGCGCTCGCTCTGGGGTCGGCTGCGACCACGGGATTCTATCCCACCCGCCCCCGGTCCGCCCCGGCGCGATCCTCAGTCGGCGGGGACCGCGGTGGCGCCGCGCTCGCGCAGCGCCGAGCGGACCGCCTCGGCGGCCTCGTCCATCGCCGACTCGTCCGGGTCGGGGTCGGCCTTGGCGAAGTCCAGGTCGGCGACCTCGTCCATGGGCACCACGTGCAGGTGCACGTGGGGCACCTCCTGGCCCGCGATCATCAGCCCGACCCGAGCGGGCTCGTAGGCGTGCTGCAGGGCCCCGCCCACCTGCCGGGCCACGTCCGACAGGTGGCACAGCAGATCCGGATCGAGGTCGATCCAGTGGTCGACCTCCTGCCGGGGCACGACCAGCGTGTGCCCCGCCCGCATGGGGTTGGCCGACAGGAAGGCGACGCAGCGGTCGTCGGCCCACAGGAAGCGGGCCGGCAGCTCCCCTTCGATGATGCGGGTGAAGATCGTCGGCACGGTCAGTCCGTCGTGGTGCCCGGTCCGCCGGGCTGCCCGGGCACATGCTCGAGTGCGCCGGGCCGCTCGTGCGGCGCCCGGCCACAGTCGCACCTGCCGGCGGCCCCCGACCGCTTGCGCGCCATGCCCAGGGTGGGCAGCGGGGTGGTCCCCGGCGGCGTCTCCAGGCGGACCCTGCCGCACTCGGGACAGACGAGCTGGTTGGACCTCTCCTCGGCCATGCCCGCCACTCTACCCAAGCTTGTCACCCTAGTTACCCCCGCGGTAACCGGGATGACAAGCGCCGGGGTGGGGGTCAGCCGAGCCGGCCCAGGGCATACAGCGTCGCCGACACGGCGACGAGGGCGGCCGTCTCCGTGCGCAGCAGCGTGGGGCCCAGCGACACGGCCGGCAGGCCGGCGGCCCGGACCTCCTCCGCGGTCAGGCCGCCCTCCGGACCGATCGCAAGGGTGAGCGCCTCCACGTCGGCGAGACCGGCCAGCACGTCGCGCAGCGGGCGGCGGGCCTCCTCCCACAGCGTGACCCCGGTGGAGTCGTCGAACGCCTGGTCCCATCCCGTGACGCCGGCCACCCGCAGGGGACGGGCCCGCCGGCTCTGCTTGCCCGCAGCCTCCGCGACGGCCCGCCACCGCCGGGTCGCCCGAGCGGCACGGTGGTCGTCCAGCCGGGCCTGCGTCCGCTGGGAGCGGGCCGGCACGAGGCGGTCGACGCCCACCTCCGACAGCCGGCGGACCACCTCGTCGAGCTTGCGACCCCTGGGCATCGCGTGCACCACGGTCAGCGACGGCCGGGGCGCCGGCACGTCGTGGCGCTCCCCCACGGCCAGGCGCACCTCCTCGCCGAGTGCCGCCACTCGCGCCTGCAAGACGGCGCCGGTGCCGTCGGCCAGGCTGACGGGGTCGCCGACGCCCGCCCGCAGCACCGCCGCGAGGTGGTGGGCGTCGTCGCCGCGCAGCACGGCTGTGTCGCCGGCGACCGGATCGACGAAGAAGTGCGGCCCCCGGGTCAACATCGCCGGGGACGGGGCCCACCGCCCGCCCGGCGCCCCCGCCGCCGGGCTCACGCCCGGAA
>JALYGZ010000290.1 GCA_030776845.1 Actinomycetota bacterium | reverse complement strand
CTGCTGTTCGGGGCGCGCCCTGCCCCCGCCGCCCGGGCGTGCGAGCGGCTGGTGGCCTCCGGACACCGGGCGGCCGTCGTGGGCCGCTGCCGGGCCGGGGAGGGACGGCTGCGTCTGGAGGGCGGCGGGTAGCCTGGTCGGCCCCGCCCCCCGACGCCGACAGGAGCGACGGTACGTGACCCGCGCGCAGCTCTCTGGCCGCGTCGAACTGGACCGACAGACCTACGAGGCGCTGGTAGAGCACGCGCGCAGCGACTTCCCGTTCGAGGTCTGCGGCTTGCTGGCGGGCAGCGACGGCCGGGTCGACCGCCACTACCGCATCCCCAACACCGCCCGGTCCATGACCTACTACCACATGGACCCCAAGGCCCTGCTGCGGGCCATGAACGAGATGGACGACCGCGGCTGGGACCTGCTGGCGATCTACCACAGCCACACCCACACCGAGGCCTTCCCGTCGCCGACCGACGTGGAGCTGGCCTTCTACCCGGAGGCGGTGTATCTCATCGTCTCGCTGCAGGAGTCCGGACGGCCGGTGATCCGCGGGTTCGACATCGTCGACGGGCGCATCACCGAGCGCGCCGTCTTCGTCGACGGCCGCCGGGCGCCGGCCGGGAACCGATAGCCTGGCGACAGCGATCCACCTGACGGAAGTCACGCCACCATGGCCATCGAGGTCCGCGTCCCCACCATCCTGCGCCGCCACACGGGCGGTCAGGCCAAGGTCACCGGCCACGGCGACACCCTGCGGGAGCTGCTGGACGACCTGGACGAGCGCAACCCGGGCCTGCGCGACGCCCTCCTCGACGAGGACGGCTCGCCGCACCGCTTCCTCAACGTCTACCTGAACGACGAGGACGTGCGTTTCCTGGGCGGCGCCGAGACCCCCCTGTCCGACGACGACGTGGTCTCCGTCCTACCGGCCGTCGCGGGCGGTGCGCGTGCTCGCCGCTGACATCAGCCAGGCCATCGGCGACACGCCCCTGGTCGGCCTGCCGTCGCTGTCGCCCCCGGGCTACGAGCTGTACCTGAAGCTGGAGGGGGCGAACCCCACCGGGTCGGTCAAGGACCGTGTCGCCGGGTACCTGGTGGGCGAGGCGGAGCGACAGGGCCGGCTGCGCCCGGGCAGCCGGCTGCTCGAGCCCACCAGCGGCAACACCGGCATCGCGCTCGCCGCGATCTGCGCGCCGAGAGGCTACAAGCTCACCTGCGTCATGCCGGAGAACACCTCCCGGGAGCGACGCGTGCTGTTGGCCATGTACGGCGCGGACATCGTGTTCTCGCCGCCGGAGGAGGGCTCCAACGGCGCGGTGCGGGTGGCCCGGGAGATGGCCGAGGGCGACGCCGACCTGTACATGCCGTTCCAGTACGGCAACCCGGCCAATCCCCGGTCCCACTACGAGACCACCGGGCCGGAGATCCTGCGCGACCTTCCCGACGTGGCCGCGCTCGTCGCGGGCCTGGGCACCGGTGGGACGCTCACCGGCGCCGGGCGCCGGCTGAAGGAGCACGACCCGGCCGTCAAGGTGTTCGCCGCCGAGCCGGAGTACGGCGAGCTGGTCTACGGGCTGCGCAACCTCGACGAGGGCTTCGTCCCCCCGGTCCTCGACGAGGAGGTCCTGGACGGCCGCGTCAAGGTCGACACGCTGCGGGCACTGGAGCTGACCCGCGACCTGGTGGCCAGGGAGGGTGTCTTCGCGGGTCCGTCCACCGGCGCGGCTCTGCACGTGGCGCTGCGCGTCTGCACCCCGCGGCGGCTGCCGGAGGGCTCCCGGGTCGTGGTGGTCTCCCCGGACGGGGGCCACAAGTACCTGTCGACCGGCGCCTACGACCCCGGGGACCTGGAGCGGGCCGCGGCGTCGCTGCGCAACACGGTCTGGGCCTGACCACCCGTCGGGGGGTGGGACGCGGCGCCGGTGGCCGGCCGTACACTCGCGCCATGCCGCAGGCGTCCGCCGACCGCTCCGCAGCGCCCCACGACCCGCGACCGATCGGCGTCTTCGACTCCGGGGTGGGCGGCCTGACCGTCGCCCGGGCGCTGATGGACCTGCTGCCCGACGAGCGGATCGTGTACTACGGCGACACGGCCCGGGGTCCGTACGGTCCCCGCGAGCTGGGCGAGGTGCGCCGGTTCGCCGCCCAGATCGTCGACGACCTCGCGCGACGGGACGTCAAGCTCGTCGTCGCCGCGTGCAACACCGCGACCGCGGCGGCCGTGGAGACCGATCCGCTCGCCTTCCCGCTGACCGTCGTGGGCGTGATCGCGCCGGCCGTGGCCACCGCCCTGCGCGCCACCCGCAACGGCCGGGTCGGCGTCATCGGGACGTCGGCCACGATCGCGTCCGGCGCCTACGACCGGGCGGTCCTCGCCGCCGGGGGTGACGACGTGCGGCTGGTGTCGGCGGCGTGCCCGCGCTTCGTCGAGCTGGTCGAGGCGGGGCGCACCACCGACGCCGAGGTGCTCGACGTCGCCGGGGACTACCTCGCCCCGCTGGTCGCCGCGGAGGTCGACACGCTCATCCTGGGCTGCACCCACTACCCGCTGCTGACCGGCGTGCTGTCCTACGTGATGGGCCCGGACGTGGTCCTGGTCTCGTCGGCGGAGGAGACCGCCCGCCGGGTGTTCGCCCGGCTCATCGACGACCGGATGCTGGCCCGTCGCGCAGCGGCCCCGCACCGCTTCCTGGCCAGCGGTGACGGCGCCGCCTTCGCCCGGCTGGCGACCCGCTTCCTGGGTCCCCGCCTGTCCGAGCTCGACGTGGAGCCCGCCGGCCCGCCGGCCCGGGTCCGGGTGGGGGAGCCGGGGTGACGACGCTGACGGTGCTGGGCTCGGCGGGCACCCACCCCGGTCCCGGCCGCGCCTGCTCTTCCTACCTGGTCGAGGCCGACGGCTACCGCCTCCTGCTGGACTGCGGCAACGGCTCGCTGGCCAACCTGCAGCGCGTCGCCGACGTCGCCGACGTCGACGCGCTGGTGCTGTCCCACCTGCACCCGGACCACTTCGCCGACGTCTACGGACTGTATTACGCGCGGCGCTTCCACCCCTCCGGCGAGTCACCCGTCGACGTGTACGCGCCCGCCGGCGCGGAGGCGTTCGTCGGCCAGCTGCTGCCCGCCGAGTCGCGTGAGTCGTTCGCCCGGCTGTGCCGCTTCCACACCGCCGCGGCCGGCGCCACGCTGGAGCTGGGTCCGCTTGAGGTCATGTTGTTCCCCGCCCGGCACCCGGTGGAGGCGCTGGCCAGCCGGGTGCGCCACGGCGACCGAGTGCTGGCCTACAGCGGCGACAGCGCCGACACGCCCGAGCTGGTCGACTGCGCCCGGGACGCGGACGTGTTCCTGTGCGACGCGACCTGGCTGGCGGACCACGGTCCCCACCCCGACGGCGTGCACATGACCGGCCGGGAGGCGGGCGACCTCGCGGCCCGCGCCGGCGCCGCGCGGCTGCTGGTGACCCACGTCTACCCGGTGCTGGACCCCGTCGAGGTCGCCGACGAGGCGGCCGGTGCCTTCGGGGGCCAGGTCCTGGTCGCCGAGGACCTGCTGCGCGTCCCGTTGTCCTGAACAGTCGGAAAGGGCAAGGCATGAGGCCCGACGGGCGCGCGGCCGACGCGCTTCGCCCGGTCACCATCGAGACGGGCGCGCAGGCGTACCCCGACGGCTCCGCGCTGGTGTCCTTCGGCGACACCCGGGTCCTGTGTGCCGCGAACGTCGAGCAGGGCGTGCCCCGCTGGCGACGGGGCGAGGGGAAGGGCTGGCTGAGCGCCGAGTACGCCATGCTGCCCGGCGCGACCACGGAGCGCTCCCCGCGCGACTCGACCCGGGGCCGTGTCGGCGGGCGCACCCACGAGATCCAGCGTCTCGTGGGCCGCAGCCTGCGCTCGGTGTTGGACATGGGCGCGCTGGGCGAGCACACAGTGTGGGTCGACTGCGACGTCGTGCAGGCCGACGGCGGGACCCGCACCGCGGCCGTCACGGGCGCGTGGGTGGCGCTGTCGCTGGCGCTCGACGCGCTCGCCCGCCGTGGCGG
>JALYGZ010000289.1 GCA_030776845.1 Actinomycetota bacterium | reverse complement strand
GAGCGGGTGAGGGGAATCGAACCCCCGTCACGAGCTTGGGAAGCTCGTGTTCTACCATTGAACTACACCCGCGGAGGCCGCTCATGGTAACGGTCGGCTGCGGCACCCGGCAACGACGGGGGCCCGGATGATCCTGTCGGACCGCAGCATCCGCGCCCAGATGGACGCCGGGCGCGTCGTGGTCGACCCGCTGGGCGAGGACGCGGTGCAGCCGTCCAGCGTCGACGTGCGGGTCGACTCGAGCTTCCGGGTGTTCGCCACCCACCGCCACCCCTTCATCGACCCGCGCACGGATCAGCCGGACCTGACCGAGCTCGTGAAGGTGGACGAGGGCGACCCGTTCGTGCTGCATCCCGGGGAGTTCGTCCTGGGCAGCACGTACGAGCGCATCGCCCTGCCCGACGACCTCGTCGCCAGGCTCGAGGGCAAGAGCTCCCTGGGCCGGCTCGGGCTGCTCATCCACTCCACGGCCGGCTTCGTGGACGCGGGGTGGGACGGCTGGCTGACCCTGGAGCTGTCCAACGTGGCGACCCTGCCGATCGCGATCTGGCCGGGGATGAAGATCGGCCAGGTCGCCTTCTTCCGCCTCAGCACGCCCGCCGAGCGCCCGTACGGCAGCGAGGGGCTGGGCAGCAAGTACCGCGGGCAGCGCGGCCCCACCGCCAGCCGCTTCCACGAGAACTTCTGACGGTCACGGAGCGCGGCCGTCGGCCTCCACGATCGGCAGCAGCGACTCGGCCAGGATCTGGGAGACGTCGACGACGCGGACCTCGCCGTCGTCGGTTCCCCCGGTGCCCTGGCGGTCGCGCACGGCGTCGTCGAGCATCACCAGGCAGTAGGGGCAGGCGGTGGAGACCAGGTCCGGGGACAGGGCCAGGGCCTCGTCGATCCGCTCGTGGTTCATCCGCCTGCCGACGCGCTCCTCGGCCCACATGCGCGCTCCGCCGGCGCCGCAGCAGAAGCCGTGGTTGCGGCACCGGGGCATCTCGACCTTGTCCAGCCCCTCCACGGCGTCCACGACGGACCGGGGTGGGTCGTAGACCTCGTTGTGGCGTCCCAGGTAGCACGGGTCGTGGTAGGTGACCGTCTTGTGCACGCCGGTGCGGGGCGCCAGCCGGCCCTCGGCCACCAGGCGCGACAGCAGCTGGGTGTGGTGGATCACCTCGTAGTCCCCGCCGAAGTCGGGGTACTCGTTGCGCAGGGTGTTGAAGCAGTGGGGGCACCAGGTGACGACGGTCCGCGCCCCGACGCCGTCGAGGGTCTCGACGTTGCGCTCGGCCAGCATCTGGAACAGGTACTCCATGCCCAGGCGCCGGGCGGGGTCCCCGGTGCACGACTCCGCGGGTCCCAGCACGGCGAAGCGCACGCCGGCCGCGGTCAACAGCTCGGCCACGGTGCGGGTGACCCGCTTCGAGCGGTCCTCCAGGGCCCCGGCGCAGCCGACCCACAACAGGTACTCGGTGTCGTCGGGGACGCGGTCGCCGACGACGGGGACGTCCAGGCCCTGGGCCCAGTCCAGGCGCCGTGACGACCCCAGCCCCCAGGGGTCGCCGCTGTTCTCCAGGTTGCGCAGCATCGTCCCCGCCTCGGACGGGAAGCTGGACTCCATCTGCGCCTGGTAGCGGCGCAGGTCCATGATGTGGTCGACGTGCTCGATGTCGACCGGGCACTCCTCCACGCACGCGCCGCACGTGGTGCAGCTCCACAGCACGTCGAAGTCGATGACCGCGCCCGGCTCGCCGGGTCGGTCCCCGACGAGCGCGGCGTTCAGCGCCGGGGCATCCGGCTCGGCCTGCGCCCGGGCCGGGTCCAGCAGGTAGCGGCCCTTGGCGTACAGGTGGTCGCGCAGGTCCATGATCAGCAGCTTGGGCGACAGCGGCTTGCCGGTCCGCCACGCCGGGCACTGGCTCTGGCACCGGCCGCACTCGGTGCAGCTGTACATGTCCAGCATCCGCTTGAAGCCGAACTGCTCGACCCGGCCCACCCCCAGGACGTCGTCCTCGCTCATCGCCTCGATGTCGACGCGGTCCGCCTGCAGCTTGCCGAGCGCCTTGGGCTGGCGGGCGAACAGCACGTTGGGCACGATCGTGAACACGTGCAGGTGCTTGGAGTTCAGCGTATAGAGCAGGAACCCCGAGAACACCGCCAGGTGGACGAGCAGGGCCACGGTCGCGACCGTCTCCAGGGCGCCGGTGCCCAGGCCGTCCAGCCCCCCGCCCAGCCAGGTGGACAGGAACGCGCCGTCGGGGTAGGGCAGGGTCCCCTCGGCGGCCCGGGCGGCTCGCAGCACCAGCACGCTGTACAGCAGGGCGAACTCGAACAGCAGCACCCCCCAGCCCTGGTGCAGGTTGCTGCCGAAGAAGCGCGAGTCGCGCCCCGCCCGGCGCGGCGCCTGCGCGAGGCGGATGAGGGCGAAGCCGGCGACGCCGACGAGCACGAGGGCCGTGAACAGATCCTGCAGGAAGCCCAGCCACGGGCTGCGGCCGACGAGGGGGATGTGAAAGTCGGGGTCGACCACCTCGCCCACGGCCTCCACCGTCTGGGACTGCAGGACGATGAAGCCCCAGAACAGCAGCGCGTGCAGCACGCCCGGGCCGGTCCACTGCAGGATCTTCTGCTGCCCCAGGACGTGGCGCAGCTGGTAGCGCACCTTCTCGCCGGCCCCGCGTATGCGGTCGGGCATGGGCTGGCCCAGGCGCAGCAGCCCCACCAGGAACGCGACGCGTCGCCCGGCCAGCCACGCCGCCGCGGCGAGGATGACGGCGCCGCCCAGGATGCGGATGACGTCGAGCGGGCCCATGCGCCAAAGAGTAGTCAGGCCGGGCCCGCACAGGCGAACCCGCCTACGGTGGCCCCATGGCGCCGAGGCTCTCCGTGCGCGTGGCCCTCGTGGCCCTGGCCGTGGCCACGGGTGCGTGCAC
>JALYGZ010000288.1 GCA_030776845.1 Actinomycetota bacterium | reverse complement strand
GCCACCGGGTGTGCGGGGACCCGGACCGCGACGGTCGCGAGGCCGCCGGTGGTGACGGGGGGCAGGCCGCCTGCGGCGGTCACCACCAGGGTCAGCGGCCCCGGCCACCAGCGCCCGGCCAGCGCCTGGGCGAGGGGGCTGACGCGTCCGGCGACCGACTCCAGCAGGCCGGCGTCCGCCAGGTGCACGATGAGGGGGTTGTCCGACGGGCGGCCCTTCACTCCGAACAGCCGCCGCACCGCGGCGGGGTCGCCGGCGTGGGCGCCCAGGCCGTAGACGGTCTCGGTGGGAAACCCCACCAGACCCCCGGCGCGCAGCACCGCGGCCGCCCGGTCGACCCCCTCGGGGGTCGCCGGGACGAGCCGGGCACCCGGCCGAGGGCGCGTGGGGGGCGGGGACGTCACGGCGCCGATGGTAGGTCGGGTGAAGCTCTCCGACTGTTCGCGCCGCGTCCACGTACTCGTGGGGCCTTTGCTCTAGGTTCCCCCCGACCGGGCACACGGCACGGGAAGGCGGCGTGGTGGGTGACGGCGACGGGCTGGCGATGAGGCGGCGAGGACTCCCGTTGGTGGGCGCGGGCGGTACGGGCAGCCACGAGACGTGCCAGCACCGGTGCGGCTGGGCCTGCTTCAAGGAGCCGGAGAACCGCAGCGCGAACGAGACGTTCCACGACGTCGTCCGCCGCTCGCTGTCCCGCCGGGGCTTCCTCAAGGCGGGGGCGGCCTCGCTCGTCGTCGCCTCCGGCGCGCGCTGCGGGCCGTCCCGGCGGCCGCCACGACGCGGACCCAGGGGGCCGGGAGCCATGCGCCCGGTGGGACGCTGCGCTTCGACCCCGTCGCCCCCACCCGGGCGGACCGGGTGGTCGTGGCCGACGGATACGCCAGCCGCCTGCTCATCAGCTGGGGCGATCCGCTCACCGCCGACGCGCCCGCGTTCGACTTCGGCCGCCAGACGCCGGCGGCCCAGACCCGCCAGTTCGGCTACAACAACGACTTCGTCGCCTACTTCCCGTTGCTCGGCGGGGCGCGCGGGTCCACCAGGGGACTGCTGGCGGTCAACCACGAGTACACGAACCCCGAGTTGATGTTCCGCGGCTACGACGCCGACCGCCCCACCCGGCGCCAGGTCGACGTCGAGATGATGGCCCACGGGATGACCATCGTGGAGGTGGGGCGGGAGCGCGCCGGGGGGCCGGCCGCCTACCGGCGCCGCCCGCGCTACAACCGGCGGATCACCGCCGAGACCCCCCCACTCGGCTGACCGGGCCGGCGGCGGGATCGCGCTGGTTGCGCACGGGCGCCGACGCGACGGGCCGGCGTGTGCGGGGCAGCTGAACAACTGCGCGGGCGGCGTCACCCCATGGGGGACGGTGTTGACGGGCGAGGAGAACTTCGAGCAGTACTTCGGCAACTTCGGGGCCCTGGCCCCCGACGACCCGCGGGTCCCCCTGCACGAACGCTTCGGGCTGGAGTACCCCGGGCAGGGCGAGGACGCCCCCAGCGACCGCAAGTGGGAGCGCTTCCACCGTCGCCTCGACATCGGCGCCGAGCCCAACGAGCTGTTCCGGTTCGGCTGGGTCGTGGAGATCGACCCGTACGACCCCGACTTCAGCCCCCGCAAGCGCACGGCGCTGGGTCGGATGAAGCACGAGGGGGCGACGACGAGCCTCGCGCGCGACGGCGCGTCGCGGTGTCCATGGGCGACGACGCCGAGTTCGAGTACGTCTACAAGTTCGTCAGCGCCGAGCCTACCGCGCCCGGGACCGGGCGGGCAACCTGGGCCTGCTCGACGAGGGCACCCTGTACGTCGCCCGCTTCAACGGCGACGGCACCGCGGACGGCAGGTACGACGGCACCGGCGAGTGGCTCCCCCTGGAGCACGGGCGGGGCCCGGTGACGGCCGACAACGGCTTCTCCAACCAGGCCGATGTGCTCGTCAAGGCGCGGCTGGCGGCCGACCTGCTCGGCGCGACCAAGATGGACCGTCCCGAGGACATCCAGCCGAGCCCGGTCACCGGGGCCGTCTACATCGCCCTCACCAACAACACCTCGCGGGCCACCGTCGAGGACGGCGAGGCCCACCCCGGAATCGACGAGGCCAACCCGCGCCCGGCCAACGCCACCGGCCACGTGATCGAGCTGGTCGAGGACGACGACGACGCGGGCGCGACGGCGTTCTCCTGGCGCATCTTCATGCTCTGCGGCGACCCGGACGACCCGTCGACCTACTTCGCCGGCTACGACAAGGACCAGGTCAGCCCTATCGCCGCCCCGGACAACCTGGCCTTCGACGGCGGGGGCGACCTGTGGATCGCCACCGACGGGGCGCCGGACACGATCGGGTTCAACGACGCGTTCCACGCCGTCCCGGTCCGGGGCGCCGACCGGGGCTACAGCCGCCAGTTCCTCAGCGTCCCGCGGGGCGCCGAGGCGTGCGGGCCGGCCTTCACCCCGGACTTCCGCTCGCTGTTCTGCGCGGTGCAGCACCCCGGTGAGGACGGCACGCTGAGCGACCCGGTGAGCGACTGGGCCGACCAGGGCCAGCCGCCCCGCCCGTCGATCGTGTCGGTGTGGAACCGGTCGGGGGGCCGCATCGGGTTGAGCCGGCGGGCGTCGCCTCGTAGGCCCCGCGCGACGCCCCTGGTAGGCTGGGTCGCGCGGGAAGCGCCGCAGCGCACGCCACAGTCCGCTTTGTGAGCGACCCTCGGTCGCCCGGGCGCGCGGTGACCGCACCCGAGTACGAAAGGCTTCAGCTCATGGCACGACGACGCAGCGGGCGGCCGCCCTCCCGCCGTCAGGCCGACCCCGAAACGCGCGCGAAGCGGGAGGCGCGCGCGGGCTCGGTCAAGGAGGCGGCCCTGGAGGTGGAGGGGGTCGTCGAGGAGGCGCTGCCCAACACCATGTTCCGCGTGCGGCTGGACAACGGCCACGCCGTGCTGGGCCACATCTCCGGCAAGATGCGCAAGCACTACATCCGGATCCTGCCCGGCGACCGGGTCATGGTCGAGCTGTCCCCCTACGACCTGACCCGCGGCCGCATCACCTACCGCTACAAGTAGGCCGCGACCGCCGTCGACGGCGCGCCGCGCTGGTGTGAGCCCCGCCCCGGCACCGTGACGTGCCGTTCGTCACCGGTCAGGGCGTGAGGATCCTCGCGGAGGCCGAGTCCAGGCTGACGCCGCCGAGCGTGATCGTGGCGGTGGTGGGG
>JALYGZ010000287.1 GCA_030776845.1 Actinomycetota bacterium | reverse complement strand
AGCCGGTGCCGGCGCGGTCGGGCGGCGGCGGCAGCCGCCGGCGGTCGACCTTGCCGGTGGTGGGCTGCAACGGCAGGGCGTCCAGCTGGACGTACACCGAGGGGACCATGTAGTGCGGCAGCCGCTGGAGCAGGCGCCGGCGGATGTCCGGGCTGCGCGCGGTCGCCGGGTCGATCTGCCAGCCGTCGCCGTCGCCGTCCGGACGGGGCACCACGTAGGCGACGAGCCGCTTGCGCTGGCCCTCCTCGCCCTCGGCCACCACCACGCAGCCGTGCACCGGCAGCGCCTCCTCGATGGCGGCCTCGACCGCGCCCAGCTCGACGCTGTAGCCGCGGATCTTGACCATGAAGTTCGTGCGGCCGAGAACCTCCAGCGCGCCGCCGGGCAACAGCCGTGCCCGGTCACCGCTGCGGTACATCCTGGCGCCGGGGCGGAAGGGGTCCTCCACGAAGCGCTCACCGGTCAACCCCGGCCGGTTGACGTAGCCGTGCGCCAGGCACGGCCCGCCGACGAACAGCTCGCCGGGCTCCCCGTCGGGCACCCGCCGCCCCCGCTCGTCGAGCACGTAGATCCCGTCGGGGTCCATGGGCCGCCCGACCGGGCAGTGGGCCGCGGACGGGTCGTCGGCCAGCTCCCGCAGGTCCCCCGCGGCGACCTCATGGGCCTCGGAGATGCTGTAGACGTTGAGCACGCGGGTCCGCGGCAGGGCGGCCAGCGCCCGCCGCGCCAGGGTCTTGGTCACGACCTCGCCGTTGAGCCACAGCACCCGCAGGTCGGCCAGGCGCTCGCCGAGCCCCGGGCCGTGGGCGTTCAGCACCGTCTCCAGCAGCGACGGGGTCATCAGCGTCTCGCTCACCCGGTGCCGCCGCAGGTAGTCGACGAGCGCGACGGGGTCGTAGATCACCTCGTCGGGGATGACCACCGAGGTCGCCCCCCGCAGCAGCGGCCGCAGCACCTCCCAGATGAAGAACACGTTGCAGCCGACGCGGTCACCGGGCCCCTGGTCGCTGACGCCCCAGCGCCAGCTGTAGGACGCCACGGCCGCGCGGTGGGGGTTGGCGATGCCCTTCGGCCGGCCGGTCGTCCCCGACGAGTAGACGACGAAGCCAAGCCGCTCGGGGTCGCCCGGGGACGGTTCCTCGACCGGCCCGCCGTCCTGTCCGGACCCGTCCCCGGTCCACGGCTCCGCAGCCTGGTCGAGGCACAGCCGGGCCTGCGCCCATGGAAGGCGGGACTGCAGGTGGGTCTGGGTCAGCACGACCCGGGGAGAGGCGTCCGCCAGCACCTCGGCCAGCAGGGCGTCGGGGTAGGCCAGCTCCAGCGGCAGGAAGGCGCCCCCCGCCTCGAGCGCCCCGAGCAACGCGACGACGGAGTCGGCGGACTTGTCCATCAGGACGCCGACGGCCTCGTCGGCGCCGACGCCCTGCCCGCGCAGCCATCCGGCGAGATCCCGCGCCCGGTGGGCGAGCTGCTCGTAGGACAGCGACCGCTCGGGGTCGACGACGGCCTCGGCGTGCGGGGTCCGCCGCGCCTGCCGGGCGAACAGCTCGTGCAGCGTCGGGCGTTCCGCGGTGGCGGGCACGCGTGCCTCCAGCCAGGTGACGTCTAGGTGCTGGGCGCCTCGGCCGGCTCCGTCCGGCCCTGCCGGTCGCCGTCGGCGTCCAGGTCGGCGGCCAGCTCCGGGACCAGGCTGCGCGGCCGCTCCTGTTGCAGCCCCTTGGCCAGCGAGTAGCACATCACCAGCAGCACGACCAGGAACGGCAGGCCGGCGGTGATTGAGGCCGTCTGCAGGGCCGTCAGCCCTCCGACCAGCAGCAGCACCGCGGCGACGGCGCCCTCGGTGACGGCCCAGAACAGCCGCTGCCCCCGCCTGGGGTGGGGGTCGCCGCCGTTGGTGAGCATGTCGACGACCAGCGAGCCGGAGTCCGACGACGTCGCGAAGAAAAGCACGACGACGACGATGGCCAGGACCGAGGCCAGCACGCTGAAGGCGCCGCTCACCGGCAGCTGGCGCAGCAGGACGAACAGGGCGTTGCTGGTGCCGGCGTCGGCGATGCCGCCGGCGCCGAACAGCTCGGCGTTCAGCGCGGTCTCCCCGAACACCGTGAACCACACGAACGAGGCCCCCACCGGGGCGAACAGGGTCCCCAGGATGAACTCACGGATCGTGCGCCCGTAGGAGATGCGGGCGATGAACATGCCCACGAACGGCGACCAGGAGATCCACCAGCCCCAGTAGAACAGCGTCCACCCCGCCTGCCACTCCTCGCCGGACTCGGACAGGGTGAACATGTTGAAGCTCGTGCCGACGAGGTTCTGCAGGTAGTAGCCGAGGTTGCCGCCGAACGAGTCCAGGATGAACAGGGTGGGGCCCACGGCGAAGACGAACACGGTCAGGACCACCGCGAGCCACATGTTGCCCAGGGCCAGGCGCCGGATCCCCTTGTCCAGGCCCAGCATCACCGACGTCACCGCGACCGCCGTGACCAGGGCGACCAGCAGGATCTGCATGCCGGTCGTGTTGGCGATGCCGAACAGGGAGCTCAGGCCCGCGTTGATCTGCTGCGCGCCGATCCCCAGCGACGTCGCCAGCCCGAACAGCGTGCCGAAGACGGCCAGGATGTCGACCGTGTGGCCGATGGGGCCGTTGATGCGGTCGCCCAGCAGCGGGTAGAAGGCAGCGGCGGGCTTGAGCGGCAGGCCGCGTCGGAAGCCGAAGTAGGCCAGCGCCAGCCCCAGCACGATGTAGACCGCCCACGGGTGCAGGCCCCAGTGAAAGAAGGTGAGGTTCATGGCCTGCCGGGCCGCCGCGCCGGTGCCGCCCTGGCCGACCGGCGGACTGGTGAAGTGCGCCATGGGCTCGGCCACGCCGAAGTACACCAGCCCGATGCCCATCCCGGCGGTGAACAGCATGGCGAACCAGGCGGTCGTGCTGAACTCCGGGCGGCTGTCGTCGGGGCCGAGCCGGACCCGCCCGTAGCGGGTGGGGAACAGCGCCAGGACGAAGATCAACAGGGCGCTGACCCCGAGGATGTAGAACCACCCGAAGTTGGTGGTGATGAAGCCCTGCACGGCGCTCGCCGCCCTGCCGGTGACGCCGGTGAAGAACACACCCCCCGCCAGGAACGCGAGGACCACCAGCGCCGAGATGATGAACACGGGTGGGTTCGTGTGCCGCTGCAGGTAGTCGCGCATGGAACGGTCCCTCCGCCGTTGGGGATCGGACAACGCTCGTAGCTCCTGCGGCAACCGTAGCCCAGACGGCAGGCGATGGCCAATCGGCCCCGGCGGTTGCGCCGGGTCCCGGCGTCACCCGAGGGCGTCGTCCAGGGCGATCAGCGCCTCGTGGAAGCAGGCCAGCGGCGCCTCGGCGATGCCGGCTCCCACCTGGCCCAGCGGCTCGTGGGCGTGGAGGATGCCGGTGTTGATCGACGGGGTGATCTCCAACTCCACGACCCTGCGGACGTCCACCCCCACGGGCGAGCCGCGGAAGTCCAGGAAGGGCAGCTGGAAGCGGCTGCTGCGCCCGACGGAGACCCGCTGCACGTCCTCGGTGGCGGCGACCGCCTCGGCCATCGTGCCCCCCAGGAAGCTGGCGATCGCCGGGGACGCCGCCGCGGCGGCGCCGCCGAGCCCGACCAGCTCGAGGACCGCGCTGTCGCCGATGTCCGGGGCGCCGTCCTCCGGGCCGTAGCCGGGGTGGTACAGGGCGTTGCCGACCTCGGGCGCGTCCGTGATGAACCACCGGTCGGGCATGCCCGCCAGCCGGATCCCGAACGTCGTGCCGTTGCGCGACATCCCGACCACCAGGCTGGAGTCGGCGACCTGCGCCGCCCAGTCGGCGACCGCCTTGGCCGCGGCCATCGACAGGTTCAGGAAGAACAGGTGGTTCGAGGACAGGAAGCGCGCCAGCTCCACCCGCCTGGGGTCCTCCAGCCCTGCCAGCCGGGGCAGCAGCTCCCGCAGCAGCAGGCTCGACGTGGCCTGGCTGCGCATGTGCGCGTCGTCGCCCATGGCCAGCCCCTGGGCGACGAGCGAGAAGATGTCCAGCGGCTCCTCGTCGTCCAGCGCGGCGTCGAGCAGTGGTCCGGCCACCTCCCGCAGCCAGACGAGCCGCTCGACCGACTCGGGCTCGTCGGCGCCCATCCAGGGCACCTTCCCCGGTCCCTGGTTGATGCCGGTGTAGGCGCGGTTGCCACCCTCGGGGTTTTCGACCACGAACACAGGGGCCGACGGGCCCAGCGAGCCGGCCATGGGCAGCACGGCGGCGTAGGGGTTGGCGGGCTCGAGGCGGACGTCGCCGTCGGCCACCCGCTCATCCGCCTCGTCGCGGTCCGACGCCCAGCCCTCGGCCATCACCGTGGCGCGCACCGAGCGGCGCAGGGGACCGCAGAAGTCCTCCCAGGCCAACGGCGGTCCCGAGTGCAGGACGGTGCGCTCGTCCATGCCCGGGACGACCTGCAGCGCCGGGGCCACCCGACCGACGACCGGGGTGGCCTCGTCCAGGCGGCGCAGGACCTCGCGGTTGGCTTCCTCCACCCGGTCACCGTGCCGCCCGTGAAGGCGGGTCAGGGCGGCCACGCGGGCCTCGTCGCCGGAGGCGGGCACCCGCCACTCCAGGTCCACCACCGCGGCGTCCTGGGCGGCGACCGCCTCGCCCAACGCCGCCAGCCCGACGTTGACGACCGCGACCTCGGACGGCAGTGAGGGCTCGGGCGGCCCCTGCCCGCGATCGGCGGACCTAGACTCGGATGCCATGCGGATCACCGCCTCCTGGGACGAGGGCTACCGGTGCCGGATGTCCGTCCGGCAGTTCGAGCTGCTGGCGGACGAGCCCCCCGGGGCCGGGGGGACGGACACCGGGCCGACGCCCACCGAGCTGCTGCTGTCCGCGCTCGCGTCGTGCTTCGCCATGGCGGTCGCGCACGCGGCCCGCAAGCGCGAGCTGGAGCTGGCCGACCTCGTCGTCCACGTCGACGGCGAGTACGACGGGGCGCGGTTCGGCCGCCTGCGCGTCGAGGTCCAGTCCAGTCACGCCCGCGGGGAGCTCGACGACCTCGTGCGGATGGCGAAGCGCTACTGCTATATCTCCAACACCCTCGCCCGGCCCCCGGAGCTGGAGTACGCGGTCGCGGATCGGCCCGCCGGGCATGCGTGACACCCGACCGGGAGCCGGCCCCTGAGCGCCGGGCTCGACGAGGTGGTCCGGGGCTTCCGGGACCATCCCGGGCTGCGTGCCAAGTCCGCGCTGGGGATGGTGACCGATACGCTGGGCCCCACCGACTGGCTCGCCGGGCCCGGTGACGACACCGCGGTCGTCGAGTCCGACGGGCGCCTGCTGCTCGCCGCCGGGGAGGCGATCTGGCCGCCGTTCGTCCAGGTCGACCCGTTCGGGGCCGGGGTGGCGGCCGTCCTGGCCAACGTCAACGACGTCGCCGCCATGGGTGGCCGGTGCCTGGGCCTGGTCGACACCGTGGTGGGGGACGAGCCCACGGCCCGCCGCGCCCTGGAGGGCCTGCGCCTGGGGTCGGGGCTGTATGACGTGCCCGTCCTGGGAGGCCACCTGACGGTCCGAGAGGGGCCCCCGGCCCTGTCCGCCTTCGCCCTGGGCACGGCGGTCGCCCCGCTGTCGGCGGGCAACGCCGCGCCGGGGCAGGTCCTGCTCGCGGCCTACTGCCTGCAGGGCCGCCTGCACCGGGACTTCCCCTTCTTCGCCTCCTACCGCGAGCGCGGGGCCCGGCTGCCCGGCGACGTCGAGCTGCTGGCCCGGCTGGCCGAGGCGGGCGACTGCGTGGCCGCCAAGGACGTGAGCATGGCCGGCCTCCTGGGGTCGCTGGCCATGCTGCTGGAGCCCACCGGGGTGGGCGTCGCCGTGGAGCTGGGCGACGTCCCGCGCCCCGCGGAGGTGCCGCTGGCGACGTGGACGGCGGTCTTCCCCGCGTTCGGGTTCCTGCTGTGCGCACCGCCGGACCGCCAGGGCGGGTGCGTGCGCGCCTTCGCCGAGCGGGGACTGGCCTGCCGGGCCGTCGGCGTCCTGGACGACACCGGGGCGTTGCGCGTGCGCCTCGCCGGTGAGGAGGCGGTGCTGCTGGACCCGACCCTGCACGCCGTGACCCGCCTCGGGCGGGGGACGGCGTGAACGGCCCCGACGGCGCGGGGGGCTAGCCAGCGCCGTCCCCCGCCGGCCGCAGGTCAATGGCCATGCGCTGGTGCACGTGCCCGACGTACTCGACCGGCTCCCCCACGCGGCGCCATCCCAGCCGCTCGAAGAAATCGGCGTTCCGCGGCTGGACGTGGGCCACCATCAGGTCGCCGCCGCGGCGGCCGGCGGCCCGCACCGCGAAGCGCACCAGCGG
>JALYGZ010000286.1 GCA_030776845.1 Actinomycetota bacterium | reverse complement strand
CCCGCGGGCGCTGCTCGCGCGCCTGGGCGACGAGCCGGGGCCCGCCTGCGGCCTGTACCTGCCCGGAGGCGCTGCGGGCCTGTTGCATCCCCCCGCACGCGGCCCCGGCCCCGACGGGCGACCCCTGCTGGACGTCGACGTCGTCGCCGCGGTCCTGTCCGAGACGGCGCCGCACGCCCCGGTCGAGCATGTCACCGAGCCGGTCGAGGCCGTCGAGGCGGACCCGGGCGCCGCCCTGTTCGTCGTGCGCCCGGTCCCGGCCGACCGGGTCTTCGCGCTGGGCGCCGCCGGCCACCGCCTGCCCCCGAAGACGACCTGGTTCCGCCCGAAGCCACGCACCGGCCTGGTCATGCGTGCCGTGGCCGAGCCAGCTACCGTCATCTCATGACCAGCGGCGGCGACCAGGACCGTCGGCCGGAGACGTGGCTGACCCCCGGCCGGCTGCTCGCCCTCGTGGCGGTGCTCGCGGGGGCCTACGCGGCCATCGTCGTGATCCGGGCCCTGCAGGCGACCCTGCTCATGCTCCTCGTCGCCTTGTTCCTGTCGTTCGCGATGGAGCCGGCCGTGCAGTGGCTGGCCCGGCACGGATGGCGACGGGGAGCGGCGACCGGGGCGGTCTTCTTCGCGGTCCTCGTGGTGGGCGTCGGCGTCGTCGCCGCCATGACGCCGCTCGTGGTGGAGCAGGTGTCCGGGCTGATCGCCAGCCTGCCCAACTCCCTGGAGGAGGTGAACGGGCTGCTGTCCAGCCTCCCGTTCGGGTGGGACATCGAGGCCAGCCCCCAGCTGGAGGCGGAGATCATCCGGCTGAGCAACGAGATCGGCGACGGGCTGAGCACCATCGCCTTCGGCGCCGCGAGCAACATCGTCGACATCGGCGCGGCCGCGCTGGGCCTGGTCGTGCAGTTGCTGGCGATCGGGCTGGTGACCTTCTACCTGGTGGCCGACGGCCCGCGCTTCCGGCGGGTACTGGCTGGCCCACTGCCCCCCGAGCGCCAGCGGGAGCTGCTGGAGATCTGGGAGCTGGCGGTCGCCAAGACCGGTGGCTACATCTACAGCCGCCTGCTGATGTCGGTGATCGCCGCCTTCCTGCACGGTCTGGCGCTGATCATCCTGGACGTGCCCTACCCCATTCCGCTCGGCGTGTGGATGGGGCTCATGAGCGCCTTCGTGCCGGTCATCGGCGTCTACGTGGGCGGGATCCTGCTGCTGGTCGTGGCCGCCGCGGCGGAGCCCGTCGATGGCCTGTGGATGCTGGCCTTCATCGCGACCTACCAACAGGTCGAGAACCTCCTGCTGGCGCCGCGACTGCAGGCCCAGACAATGGACGTCCACCCGGCGGTGGCCTTCGTCTCCGTGCTGATCGGCGCGACGCTGCTCGGCGCCGTGGGCGCCCTGCTGGCCCTGCCCGCCGCCGCCATCCTCCAGGCCGTCCTGTCGACCTACATCCACCGCCACGAGCTGATCCACGAGCTCGCCGGGAGGCAGGCGGAAAGCCGACTGGCCGGAGTGCCCGAGGAGGGCGGGGGGACACCGCCGCGCCGGGCCGAGCGCCCCGCCGACGAGGAGGCGCACGCGTGACGCCCCGGATCGAGGAGCTGCCGCACGACATCGTGGCGATCGACACCATGACGGCCGGCATGGCCAGCGTGACCGCCGGCTACCTGGTCCGCGCGCCCCGGCCGGCCCTCGTCGAGTGCGGGCCGGCGCTGTCGATCGACCACGTGGTCGACTCCCTGCACGAGCTGGGCATGGAGCCGGCCGACCTGGCCTACCTGGTGGTCAGCCACGTCCACCTGGACCACGCCGGCGGCGCCGGCGAGGTGGCGGCGGCATTCCCCACGGCGACCGTCGTGGTCAGCGAGGTGGGGGCGCGCCACCTGGTGGACCCGGAGCGGCTGAACGCCAGCTCGCGCCGGGTGTACGGGGAGCTCATGGAGAGCGTGTACGGCCCGTGCACCCCCGTCGCGGGCGACCGCGTGCGCGGCGTCGCCGACGGCGACGTGCTCGACCTGGGTGGCGGCCGGTCCCTCACGCTGCTGTACACCCCGGGCCACGCCCGGCACCACATCGCCGCTCTCGACCAGGACACGGGCGTGTTGTTCGTCGGGGACTCAGTCGGCGTGAAGCTGCCGGGCATGCGCACCATCCGCCCGGCGATGCCCCCGCCGGACTTCGACCTGGCGCTCACCCGCCGCACGCTGTCGCGGTACCGGTCGATCGCACCCCAGACCGTGTACCTGTCCCACTACGGCGCCGTCGAGCCGCCCCTGGACGCGCTGCGGGAGGCCTCCGAGCAGGTGGAGGCGTGGACCCGCGCCGCGGAGAGCGCGTACGTGCGGGCCCGCGCCAGCGGCCACGACGAGCTCGAGCACGTCGCCGAGACCCTGGCGCGCCGCTTCGCCGACCAGGTCACCCCACCCGACGACGACCCGCGGGCGGCCGAGCGGCTCGAGCTGCTCAACGGCTTCCGCGCCAACGCCATGGGGCTCGTGCGGTGGCTGCGCACCCGCGAGGCCGAGGCTCCCCGCGCCTAGGCCTGCAGAGCTGCCAGGCGCTCGGGGACGTCGCTGAAGTCCTCGTCGACGGCGTCGATGGCCTCGAAGAACTCGCACGCGGCCTCCCGGTCGCCGAGGCGCTGGGCCACGTCACCGGCCGCGTACCACAACCGCAGATGATGCGGCCGGACCTCGGCGGGGCGCAGTTCGCCGCGCGCGAGCACCGCCTGGGCCCCCAACAGGTCCCCGCCGTCGGCGCGGGCGCCGGCGAGCACGATCAGGCCCTCGGTGCGCGCGGCCGGGTCGACCGCCGCGGCCTCCATCTCGGCCACGTACTCGCCGACGCGCTCGGGGCGACCCAGGGCACGGGCGCAGTCGGCCAGCAGATGGTTCTGATCCCGCCGGCCCGTTATGCGTCGGTACGCCAGCAGCTCGCCGTGGGCCCCGACGTAATCCCCCGCGTGGTACCGCGCGACGCCCAGCGCCTCGCGGACGGCGCCGCTGCGGGCCGCCACCGACTTGGCCCACTCGAGCAGGTCGATCGCCCGCCGGGCGTCCCCGGCCTCCAGCGCCTCGCCGGCCGCCCCGATGGCCCTGGCCACGTCGTCCAGCTGGCCCGCCTCGGCGGCGGCCCGTACGTCGCGGTAGACGTCCCTCGGCAGCCTCGGTCGCTC
>JALYGZ010000285.1 GCA_030776845.1 Actinomycetota bacterium | reverse complement strand
GACCACGGTCAGGTCCGACAGCGGGTCGGCGCCGACCACCTCGAAGTCGACCTGCCGGCCGTCGGTGAACGCGGCGGCGCCCTCACGCGCCTGACCGACGACGTGGGCCGAGGTCAGCAGGAACCCGTCGGGGGTGACGACCACCGCCGAGCCCGAGCCGGCCTGGCGCCGCCCGCCGCGCACCTGGGCCATGACCCGCAGGCTCGCCACCGACGGCAGCAGCCGGTCGGCGACGTCGGTGACCGTGCGCGAGTAGGCGTCCAGGGCCACGGCCTCCCGGCGGTGCTGCCCTGACTCCCGGGCCCGGTCCAGCACCGGGCTGTCGGCCTGTCCCATCGTCCGCTCCCTCGGCGTCCGAAGCCTGTAATCAGCATTACAGTAGCGCGGGACGAGCGCGCCAGCCGCGTCCCACCCCGGTGCTTGTCACCCGGGTTACCGCTGCGGTAACCAGACTGACAAGCGAGGGGTCAGCGGTGGGGGACGACCCGGACGACCCGGTCGTTGGTGCCGTTGGAGGTCGTGAGCATGAGGTTGCCGCCGGGAGCGCGCGTGGCCGCCCGCAGCCGGCCGAAGCGGCGGTTGAGCAGGACGCGTGCCTGGGGGGACATCCGCCGCCCGCGGCGACGAGGGCGGAGGCGCCGTACGTCGCTCTCCTTGAGGGTCGACACGAGGAGGTCGCCCCGGTAGGCATCCCACCGGCGCCCGCGCGTGAACGAGCCGCCCGACGTCGCCAGGGTGGGAAAGCCCGAGGCCCAGACGGGGTTCCGGTACCCGCGCACCCTGCGGCAGCCCCCGGGGACGCCGGCGTAGCGGTGACCCCGGCCCGTGTAGCAGGGCCAGCCGTAGTTGCCGCGCTTGCGGATGAGGTTGACCTCGTCGTCGCGGTCGGGGCCGTGCTCGACGGCGAAGACGCCGAGGGTGCCCGGCTTGAACGCGATGCCCTGGCGGTTGCGGTGTCCCATGGACCAGGCGTACGAGCGTCTGCGGGCCCCGGGCAAGACCGGGTTGTGGCGCGGCACGCGCCCGGACTTCTCGGCGCGCAGGATCTTGCCATTCAGACTGCGGGGGTTCTGGGCCGCCGCCGCCCGCCCGGCGTCGCCCATCGACACCCAGACCTTGCCGTCGGGACCCATCTCCACCGCGCAGCCGTTGTGGATGCTGTTGGCCCGCATGCGGCTGCGGATAACGTAGCCCTCGAACCGCAGCCGGTGGTCGTCGCCGAGGTTGTAGCGCAGCACCTGATTCACCCAGCGGCCGCGGACGCCCCGCGAGGCGCAGACGAAGACCCGGGGATGCCGGCTACGGTCGACGGCGATGCCCATGAGCCCGGCCTCACCGCGGGCGCGGATGCGCGGCACGCGGGTGGTGTGCAGCAGTCGGGCCCGGGGACCGGACCCGGTGAACACGCGGATCCGCCCGGGCCGCTCGGTGACGAGCATGCGCTGGCCCCGGGCGAAGGCGACGTCCCAGGGATTGACCAGGCCCCCCTGCACCGACTTGGCCCGCAGCGTCGGCGCCGCCGCCGCGGGCACGGCCGGGGCGAGCAGCGCGCCCGCCGTGAGCATGGTCACCACCGTGCGGGTGCGGGGGGGCGGACATCGTCACAGGCGCTCAGGCCCTGGAGGTCTGCAGTTGGGACAACGGCCCGCTGACCACCTGCGGGGGTTTGGGCTCCTCGGAGGTCCGGGCGTCCTGCGGTTGGCCCTCGGTCAGCCATTCGCGCCACAGGGGCGTCTCCCAGAAGGGGTAGACGACCTCCCGGCCGCCGTAGCCGTCGCGCAGCCGCTGGGCGACGTACTGCCACCAGGCGGCGTGGCCCCCGAAGCGGGCCGCGAGGCCGTCTATCAGCTCGCCGTGGATCTCGGCGAGCAACCGCGCCATGCCCGTCGGCATGGTGGTGATCGACCCGGAGTGCACGACGCGCCTGGCGTAGGGCTGCCGGGGCGGGGTGTCGACCCCGAGGTACTCATACAGCCGCCGCAGCAGCTGCAGCGGCCGGTGGTACACGTCCTCCAGGAAGCCGACGAAGATCTGCTCCTCTGGGAAGTGGGCCGACCACGTGTCCAGGGTGCGCCGGTAGTCGGTGAACAGCTGTGAGCGCCGGCCCCGGAAGTGCCGGCGGAAGGCGCGCTTGCGCTCGCTCTCCTCGGGCGCCTCGTTGATGCGCAACAGCTCCATGCTGGCGTGCGACCAGGCCCGCTCGATGGGGTTGCGCATGAAGAATAAGACCTTGGCGTGGGGCAGCAGCTCGGCGACGTGCGCCACCTCGTCGGGCGCCAGCAGGGAGTAGTCCGGGGTGATCTCGCCTTTGACCTTGCCGTCACCCGCCTTGAACAGCGACCGGTACCAGCGGTCGCTGGGCGAGCCCAGGAAGTAGCGCAGGTCCCAGACCAGGTCCTGCAGGTCGAAGTCCTTGCGCTGGGCCTTGATCTGGCGCCGCGCCTGGCGCCGCCAGCGCACGTCCTGCTTGTCGTCGCCGAACAGCTTGGCGCGCAGCGGGTGCCGACCCAGGCGGCGCTTCTCGTCGAAGTAGTGCAGCTCCTTCTCCTTCGGCAGCCAGATCTGGGGATGGCTGGCGAAGTTCAGGTAGAGCCAGGTCGTGCCCGCCTTCTGGGCGCCGATGCCGAGGAAGTCGGGAGAGACGGCCATGAGTCCTTCACACCGGGCGGGCAGGCACCACAAAGCGGTCGACGCGGCGTCAGGCAGCATAGCGGAGAAGCCGTGCCGGCCGCCGCCCCCGCGCTCTTGTCAAGGGTGGGGGGCCCTGGACAGACTGGCAGCCGCCGGCCGCCTACCCGGCGCCACCGGACCCGGCGAGGAGGGACCCGCCCGTGTTGCGACCGCTGCTGGTCAAGGCGTCCCAGAGCGAGGCGCTGGCCCGCCAGATCACGGCCAGGACATTCACCCGCCGGACGGCGATGCGCTTCGTCGCCGGTGAGGAGCTGGAAGACGGGCTGCGCGCCGCCCGACGGCTGGCCGACGAGGGCAAGCTCGTGAGCCTGGACTACGTCGGCGAGCACGCGGACACGCAGGCGGCGGCTCGCGACGCCTCCAAGGTCTACCTGGAGATGGTCGACCGCGTGGGCGCCGAGGGACTGCCGGCCGGGCTGTCGCTCAAGCCGACCCAGCTGGGCCTGTCGGTGTCCAGGGACCTGTGCGAGAAGCTCATCGACGAGATCGCCACCGCCGCCGCGGAGATCGACGCGCACATCACCCTGGACATGGAGGACAGCCACGTCACCGAGGGCACGGTGCGTCTCGTCGAGTTGCTGCAGGAGCGCGGGCAGCGCCACGTCGGCTGCGCGGTGCAGAGCTACCTGCACCGCACGCGGGCGGACGTTCGTCGGCTCTCGGCGGTCGGCGCCAGCCTGCGGCTGTGCAAGGGCGCGTACTCAGAGCCGCCCTACGTCGCCTACACCTCCAAGCGCGACGTCGACGCCAGCTGGGCCGACTGCGCGAAGTACCTGATCCAGCACGGCACCTACCCGCGGCTGGCGACCCACGACCACCGGCTGGTCGCCAAGGCCAAGGCGGACCTGCCGAGGCTGGGGCGGGACCGCGACGACGTCGAGTTCCAGATGCTGTACGGGGTGCGCGCCGACATGCAGGACGCGCTGGTCCGCGACGGTTACCGACTGTGCGTCTACGTGCCGTTCGGCAGCAACTGGTTCGCGTACTTCATGCGCCGTATCGCCGAGCGGCCGGCGAACGTCGTGTTCTTCCTACGCGCCCTCGGCAACAAGTGACCCAGGAGCAAGGAGCCGCCATGACCGCCGGCCTGTTCACCGTCCCGGACCCCGTCAACGAGCCGGTGCACGGCTACGCCCCCGGCAGCGCCGAGCGGGAGAGCCTGGCCACCCGGGTGACGGCCATGGCCAAGGAGCGTGTCGAGGCCACGATGGTCATCGGCGGCCGCGAGGTGACCTCGGGGCAGACCTTCGCCCAGGTCGCGCCGCATCGCCACGACCTCGTCCTGGCCGACGTGCACGCCGCCGGGCGCGAGCACGTCACCGGGGCGGTTGAGGCGGCGCGGGCGGCGTCCCACGACTGGGCGCGCACCCCGTGGGAGGAGCGCGTGGCCGTCTTCCTGCGCGCCGCGGACCTGCTGTCCGGGCCGTACCGCGACACGCTGAACGCCGCCACCATCCTGGGTCAGTCCAAGTCGGTGTACCAGGCCGAGATCGACGCCGCCTGCGAGCTGATCGACTTCCTGCGCTTCAACTGCGCCTACGCCGAGCGGGTCCTGTCCGAGCAGCCGCGGTCGGCCGCCGGCGTCTGGAACCGCATGGACTACCGACCCCTGGACGGCTTCATCCTGGCGATCACCCCGTTCAACTTCACCGCCATCGCCGGCAACCTGCCGACCGCGCCGGCGATCATGGGCAACACGGTCGTGTGGAAGCCGTCGGAGAAGCAGGTGCTGGCGGCGCACTACACGATGGAGGTCCTGCGCGCCGCCGGGCTGCCCGACGGGGTCATCAACCTCGTCCACGGCGACGGAGGGCTGGCCAGCGACGTCGCCATGGCCGAGCCCGACTTCGGCGGGCTGCACTTCACGGGCTCCGCCGCCGTGCTCAAGTCGCTGTGGCGCAAGTGCGGTGAGCACATCGACACGTACCGCGCCTACCCGCGCATCGTCGGGGAGTGCGGCGGTAAGGACTTCGTGCTCGCCCACTCGTCGGCCGAGGTGGAGCCGCTGGTGGTGGCGCTCGGCCGCGGCGCGTTCGAGTACCAGGGGCAGAAGTGCTCGGCGGCGTCCCGCGCGTACATCCCACGGTCGCTGTGGCCCACGGTGCGCGACGGCCTGGCCGACCTGGCCGGGTCGATCACCATGGGGGACGTCGGCGACCTGTCGACGTTCATGGGCGCCGTGATCGACGGGAAGGCGCTGCGCAAGCACGCCGACGCCATCGCCGGGGCCCGGGAGGCGGGCGCGCAGGTGATCGTGGGGGGCGGCACCGACGACTCCGAGGGCTGGTTCGTCGAGCCCACGGTGCTGCTGACCGAGGACCCCCAATCCGACACGATGACCCGGGAGCTGTTCGGGCCCATCCTGACCGTCTACGTCTACGACGACGCCCGCTTCGACTCCATCGTCGAGCTCACCGACACGACCACGGACTATGCGCTGACCGGCTCGGTGTTCGCCTCGGACCGTGCGGCCGTGGAGAAGGCGGCCGAGGGCCTGCGGACCGCGGCCGGCAACTTCTACGTCAACGACAAGCCAACGGGCTCGATCGTCGGCCAGCAGCCGTTCGGCGGGTCACGCGCCTCGGGCACGAACGACAAGGCCGGCTCGGTGTTCAACCTGATGCGGTGGGTCTCGCCCCGGGCCATCAAGGAGACCTTCGTGCCGCCGACCGACTGGCGCTATCCGCACCAGGGCTGAGGCGGGCGTCCGCCGAGGGCGCACTCGTCGCGGGTCATGGCGCCGTGATGAGCGTCACGGCCAGGGCCGCGCACCCCAACCCGGCGGCCTGTGCGCGTCCCAGGCGCTCACCCAGCCACCACCGCGCGAGCAGGACGGTGCTGGCCGGGTAGAGCGACGTCAGGGCGGCGACGATGCTCAGCAGGCCCCCCCGGACTGCCAGCAGGTACAGCACGTTCGCCGCCATGTCACAGACTCCCGCCGCCGCGACGACGGGCATCGCGGAGGGTGCTGGACGGGGGCTGCGGCGCGTGGCGGCGGCGACCGCGGCGAACAGCCCGATCGAGGCGAAGCGGGCCGCCAGCAGCGGCCACAGCCCGGAGTCCGGACTGGTGCGGTCGAGCAGGATGAAGAACAGCCCGAAGGCGAGACCCGCCCCGACGGCCTCGACGATCATCCGCGCCATCGGCACCGTGGGCCGCCCGAGCGGCTCGGCGGCCTGGTCGTCCTCGCGGCTGATGAGCACGACGGCGGCGAACGCCAGCGCGATGCCAGCCAGGGCGACCGGCGGGGGCCGCTCGCCCAGCGCCAGCCCGGCCATGACGGGAAGGGCGGCGGCGCACACGGCGGTGATGGGCGCGACGACGCTCATGGTCCCAGTCGCCAGGCTGCGGTAGAAGACCGCCAGCCCGACCCCGGCCACCAGACCGCTGGCCGCGCCCCAGGCCATGTCGGCCGAGGTCGCGTACCCCGGCAGCCACGGCAACGAGACGACGAGCAGGGCCAGCCCGCACAGCTGGGACACCAGCACGACGGTCAGGGTCGCGGTGCGGCGGCTGGCGAGGCCTCCCAGGAAGTCCGCGGCGCCGAAGACCGTCGCGGAGGCCAGGGCGAGGACGAGCGCGGCGGCCATTGCCCGCGCATGATGACAGGACGGCCGATCCGAGGTGAGGCGGTCGGTCGCCCCGGGCCGCGCCTACCGTCGCGCGAACCCAGGCGCGCCCTACCGCCGGGGCCGGCGCCTGATGAGCCTGGGCTCGCCGGAGCGGGCGCGCCTGACCCGGTCCTTCGAGTCCTGGGTGGCCTTCCGGTACGGCGGTGTGGGCGTCCTCACCGACACACTCGAGTACACCCGCCTGGCGGGGGCCTCACAGGTGGGGCAGGCCAGGGGGCGCCCGGCGTCGCGACGCTCGCGGACGTGCTCGAAGGGGCCGCAGGAGCGGCACTCGAACTCGTACAGCGGCACGGCGCTAGGACGGATAGATGTTCTGGTCGAAGATCTCGGTGGGCAGCGCCACCGAGACGCACGCGTTGGGGATGTCCACGACGCCGCCGATGCGCACCTCGATGGGGGCACAGCTCAACAGCAGGTAGGCCTGCTCACCCGTGTAGCCGAAGCCTTTGAGGTACTCGATGGCGTTCAGGTACGCCTGTCGAGCGGCGACCGTGACGTCCATGTAGTGCTGGGTGCCGCCCTCGTCGACCGAGACGCCCTCGAAGCACAGGTACTCCGAGTAGCGCGGCTCGACGTGGCTCAGCTTGAACAGCGGGTTGGAGACGTTGTACTGGGACACGCCGTCGCGGATGAGGTCCACGCCGAAGTCGATCCACCCCGCCATCTCGATGGCCCCGCAGAAGGTGATTTCGCCATCGCCCTGGGAGAAATGCAGGTCGCCGACGGAGAACAGGGCGTCGTCGACGTACACGGGCATCCAGATCTGGGCCCCGCGGGTCAGGTTCTTGATGTCGACGTTGCCGCCGTGCTCCCGCGGGGGGATGGTCCGCGCCCCCTCCCGGGCCACCCGGTCACGGTCGCCGCCGCCCTGCAGGGTGCCGGGCAAGGCCATCTGCTCCAGCGGCGGCAGGGCGAGCGGTGGCACGCGATCGGGCTCGGTGTCGATCAGCGCCTGCTCCCGGCGGTTCCACTCGGCCAGCAGCGCGTGTGACGGCGCGGGGCCGAACAGGCCCGGATGCGTCAGGCCCGCGAAGCGGACCCCGGGGATGTGCCTCGACGTCGCGTCGATGCCGTGGAAGTCCCAGATCGCCTTGTGGGCCTCGGGGAAGTGGTCGGTCAGGAAGCCGCCGCCGTTGTCGCGCGCGAAGATGCCCGTGTAGCCCCACGGGTCCCGTCCCTCGCCGGCGGTGGGCGCCGCGCCGATATCGAGGATGTCGACCACGAGAAGGTCGCCGGGCCTGGCGCCGTTGATAGCGATCGGGCCGCTGAGCATGTGGCAGCGGGTCAGGTCGACGTCGCGCACCTCGGACGCGTCGTCGTTGTTGTGGATCTGCCCGTCGGTCCAGTCCATGCACTCGACGCGGAACTCGGTGCCCGGGTCCACCGACGCCACCGCCGGGATGTCCGGGTGCCAGCGGTTGTGGCCGGGTGTGTCCTGGTCGAACATCGACTTGGCCAGGTCGACTTCGAAGACCGTCTCGGGCATGGCCGCCGCCTTTGCTCAGTGCCGCTCTCCGTACGGCGGGCGCCACACAAGCACCGGTGCCGGGGATGGTCAAGGAATCGCGCTGGACCCCTACGGCTCAAGGCGCCCGGGGAGCCGCCGATACCGAACGCATGCCACAGGCAGCGCGCTGGCGGCCGGAGCAACTGACCGATGTCCCGACCTGCTGGGCCCAGCACCCGATGGACCCCGGCCGGGAGTGCGGCGCACCCGGCGCTACCCGCCTCGGGCTGTGCCCCGCGTGCGCCGAGCGGCTGATCGGCCCGAGCGCGCCGGGGCCCTAGCTCGCTGGACAGGGGCCAGGCCCACCGTGAATCACCACGAAGGCCCAGTGTCGCCGCTACCTCTGGAAAGAGCGTTTCTTCTGCTGTCGACCCCTGGCTATCATCCGCCCCTGCGCGCAACGGGCCGGAAAGGCGGTGACAGGTCCCTTGGGCGGCAGTCGACGAGCAGAGCAGCACTCGGGGCGGGCGGCGGCCCGGTGGCTGGCGGTGATGCTGCTGGTCGTCGGGTCAGTCGCCGGATGCACCCCGGGCGCCGCTGACGTCGGCGAGCCGGAGCCGGCGCGCACGCGGGCAGATCGCTCGGGGTCGGGAGGCAGCGGGTTGGGGCGGGGCGCGGCCCGGGCCAAGCTCGAGCCCGGCACCACCGCGATCTTCCGCGGTGGCCCCGCGACCGGCCCGTGGCAGCAGATCGGCAGCGTCGCCGAGATCACCCACCCCCGAGCCGCCCCCACAGCCCGCATGTCCTATGACGAGAATTGGGCAGCCCGCGGCCTGCCCAACGAGCTGTGGGACGAGCTCGCCGCGAGGGTCAGCCTCCAGCTCGTCAAGCTTGGCCCCCCAGCGGACCGTCCAACGTTCAATGGCGCCCCCGGCTCCGAGCCCTTCAACTCGTACGCGGGAGTGGATCTAACTGAGCAGCAGACCAGCGGGCCTGGACTGCTCGTTTCCTTTATGGGCACCTACTTAGCGGGCAATAATGTCGCGACTCAAGCTAACTACCCGTTTCTTGTAGGCTCAAGCGATTATTCGCTCCTTGCACCTGGCCCTCGCGTCGATGTATCGGAGCGGCGGAGCAAGACAAGAGCCGGCGCCACAGATCGCTATTACAAACAGGTCATGACCTGGTTGGGTCGGACGACACACCCGAGCGTGCAAGAGTGAGATATTTGCTTATCCGTTGGTCAGTCTTCGGGCTCGTGCTAAGCGTTTGCTTGACCAGTCCAGCTGCTGGTCAAGAGCGCGTTGTCGGCGACAGAGACGCGGTCGATACTTGCGCGGTGGATCCGCCGGCGTGTGGGGCGACGGTGGAGCTTGGCGGTGGGGGCCCGTACTACGGCGTGGACAACCAGAGCGCCAACTGTCCCGACTGCATCACCGGGCGGGTCGTGGCCCGCGGGTACTCCGACGCCATCCCGGTGCCGGCCACCCCGGAGCCGGACTCCTCCCCCGAAAGCACCGGAGCAGCCGAGCCTTCCCCAGCCGACGGACCACCTGACGACGCGGCTGGGAGCCCTCCGGACCCGCCGGCCGTGCCCTCGCCGGACCCGCCGGTCGCACCCTCGCCGGACCCGCCGGTCGCGCCCTCGCCGATCGCCTCCGGGGACGCGCCGGGCGGTGATGACGGTCCCACCGGGGCACAGCCGGCGGAGACCGGTGCCCCCACCGGCGACGCGAGGCCGGTGTGCCCGACCGCGCCGACGCCCCGTCAGGTCGCCGCCGCCGTGGCCGACCGCGTCCCAGCGCCGTCGGTCGGCGTCAACCCCGACCCCACCGGTGTCACCGGCATGGACACCTGGCTGTGGTACCAGGGCCCCACGGAGGTCACGACCACCGCCTCGGTCCGCGGCTTCCGCGTCACCGCCACGGCGCGCGCGGGCGGGTTCTGGTGGGACACCGGCGACCCGGCGGCGGCCCTGCTGCGCAGCCCTCGCCCCGGCAGCCGGGCGTCACCGGCCGCCAGCCACCTTTACGAGACGAAGGGCGTGTACCGCCTGCGCGCGGGCGTCGCCTGGGGCGGCGCCTACCGGTACACGGGCTGCGCGGCCGGCACCGGGGCCCTTCCGCGTGTGACGGTCACCGCCGAGCGCGCCTACCGGGTGGTCGAGATCCGCAGCGTGCTGACCGGCTGACACGACCGTCGGACCGGCGGCCGCGCCGGAGAAACGCTCAACCGGCGCACCCGTCGGGCCGATGTCTGCCTGGATGAATCAAGCGGTCTGGCGGGTATGGCTCGCGCTCGGCTTGGCGCTGAGTGCCCTGTACGTCGCGGCGCCGGTCACGCTCGTGACCGAGGTCCTCGTCTACATCGGCGTCGGTCTCGCGGCCGTCGCCTGCGTGGTGTTCGGCCTCCTGCGCCACCGTCCGCCGGCATGGCAGCCGTGGGCCCTGTTCGCTGCGGGCAACCTGTGCTTCGTCCTCGGCGACATGGTGCGCGCCTACCACGACTGGGCGGGGGTCGACCCGTTCCCGTCCCTCGCCGACGCCGCCCGGCTGGTCGGCTATCCGTTGCTGATCGCCGGTCTGGCGTCGCTGGCCGGTGTCCGCCGGCCGGACGGCGACCGTGCGAGCATGGTGGACGCGTCGATCATCGCCACCGCGGTCGGCTTCGGGGCGTGGCTGCTGCTCGTCTCACCGTATGCGGTCCACAGGGCGTCGACCCTCGGAGCCCAGCTGGTGTCGGCCGCGTACCCGCTCATGGACGTCGCGCTGGTCGGGGTCACGGTGCGGCTGGCCCTCGCCGGCGGCCTCCGCAACCGCTCCTACTACCTGCTGGGAGCGGCCATCACCGCCTTGCTCGTGTCCGATGTCGCCTACCTCTTCGCGGAGATGGGAGGGTGGTACCGGGTCGGAGGCGTGCTCGACGCGGGCTGGCTCGTCTCGTACGTCTGCTTCGGCGCCGCAGCCCTGCATCCGTCGATGCGTGCCCTGTGCAGGCCGACGCCGGGCGCTGAGAACCGGCTGGGACCACAGCGCTTGATCGCGTTGATGGTCGCGGCACTGACCGCGCCGGTGACCCTGGGGGTGCAAGACGCCCGCGGCGCCCCGGTCGACATCCCCTTCGCCGTCGCCTGCTCGGTGGTGCTCTTCGGTCTCGTCGTCATCCGCATGGCCGGGCTGGTCGACCGGGTCGAGGAGCTGACCCAGCGCAGGGGGGAGGAACGGTTCCGATCGCTCGTGCACCACGCCTCGGACGTCATCACCATTCTCGACGCCGAGGGCCGGGTGAGTTTCGTGAGCCCCGCCGCCGAGCGTGTCTGGGGCCACGACCGCGACGAGTTCGCGGCCGCGTTCCCCGACGCGCTCGTTCACCGTGAGGATGTCGAGCAGGTCCGTCGCCATCTCGCGCAGGTCGCCGACGCCGAGCCCGGCGCCAGCGTCAACTTCGACGGCCGGATCCGCCACCGCGACGGGTCCTGGCGCAACTTCGAGGCCGTCGCCGCGAACCTGCTCGAGGACCCCAATGTCGCCGGCGTCGTCGTCACCACTCGCGACGTCACCAGCCACAAGGAGTTGGAGCGCCAGCTGACCCACCAGGCCTTCCACGACTCGCTGACGGGACTGGCCAACCGCGCCCTGTTCCTCGACCGGGTCGAGCACGCGGTCGCCCGCCGCAGCGCCGGACGCCCGGCTGTTCTGTTCATCGACCTGGACGACTTCAAGACGGTCAACGACAGCCTCGGGCACGAGGCCGGTGACGAGCTGCTCGTCGCGGTCGCGGACCGCCTGCTGCTCTGCGTGCGGGCGGCGGACACGGCGGCCCGCCTGGGCGGGGACGAGTTCGCCGTGCTCGTCGACGAGGCCACGTCACGCGACGCCATCACCGCCCTGGCCCGGCGCATCCTCGACGACCTCTGCCGGCCGTCGACCGTGCAGAACGTCAGCGTGGCCATGTCGGCCAGCATCGGCATCGCCATGTCCGTTGAGGAGAAGTCGGCGCAGGTACTGCTGCGCAACGCCGACGCGGCGATGTACGCCGCCAAGACGCGGGGCAAGGGGCGCTTCGAGTTGTTCTCGTCGTCGATGCACCGACGCGCGGTCCAGCGGCTGGAGCTCAAGTCCGAGCTCGCCCAGGCGCTGGAGCACGGGGCCCTCCGGCTGGACTACCAGCCCATCGTCGACCTGCGGACCGACGAGGTGATCGGCGCGGAGGCCCTGCTGCGCTGGGACCACCCGACGCAAGGGCTCCGGCAGCCGAACGACTTCATCCCGCTGGCGGAGGAGACCGGCCTGATTGTGCCGATCGGCCGCTGGGTCCTCCGCACGGCCTGCCGCCAGGCGCGGGGCTGGCAGGATCGGTATCCGAACCGCCACTTCCGCATCAGCGTCAACGTCTCCGGTGTGCAGCTGCGCGACCCGGGCTTCGTCGACGAGGTGGCCCGTGCGCTGGACGACTCCGGTCTCCCGGCGGCCAGCCTGCTCATCGAGCTGACCGAGAGCGTGCTCATGCACGACGCGGACGCCACCGTGGCCACGCTCAACCGCGTCAAGGCGCTGGGGGTGCGCATGGCCGTCGACGACTTCGGCACCGGCTACTGCTCGCTGGCCTACCTGCAGAACTTCCCGGTCGACCTGCTCAAGATCGACAAGAGCTTCGTCGCCGAGTTGGGGCACGGCAGCCACCAGTCGACGGTGACCCGCAGCATCATGCAGCTGGCGCGCGAGTTGAAGATCGCGGCCGTCGCCGAGGGTGTCGAGGACCCCAGGCAGCTCACCGATTTGCTGGGTCTCGACTGCGATCTGGGCCAGGGCTTCCACTTCGCTCGTCCGATGGGGGCGGCCGAGTTCGACGCAGTCCTCGCCGACCAGCCGCGGCACCGGACCGCGCGTGCCGGCTCCCCAGCCAATCCTGCCTCCTGAGGTTTCGCGAGCACGCCAGCACGGTATACCCCACGCTGGAGGAACTTGAGCCTGCAAGACTCAATAAACCTTACGAATCGCTTCGAGAAGAGGGGGAGCAACGATGGCGGTTCTCCGTTGGGACCCATGGGGCGAGCTGGCGACGCTGCAGCGTGACGTCTCCGAGCTGTTCAACCGTGACCCCGGCACGCGCCGGGTCGGCAGCCTGGTCCCGCCGATCGACGCCTACCGCACCGACGAGGGCATGGTGGTCCTCGTGGAGCTGCCCGGGATCGGCCCCGACCAAGTCGACGTGTCCGTGCAGGACGGCGTCCTCACCCTCAGCGGCGAGCGTCCCGTGCCCGCCGACATCGAGGCCGAGGCATGGGTACGGCGGGAGCGCGCGAGCGGCGCCTTCGAGCGCAGCTTCACCCTTCCGGAGGGCACCCGACCCGACCAGATCCAGGCGTCGTTCGACAACGGCCTGCTGGAGCTGAGGATCCCGCACCCGCCGGAGCAGCGCCCGCACAAGGTCGAGATCGGCGTGGGCTCCGAGACGGCCAACCGGTCGGCGGTGGACGTCGGCGGTTCCAGCTGACCGGCGCGTCACCACGGCGAGGGGCGGGTGACCCCGCGGGGTCACCCGCTTGCGCGTGCGGGCCGGGCTCGGGCGAAGAACCAGGATGGCGGCGCTGACCGACAAGCTGTGGATGGGCCGGGCCCTCGAGCAGGCTAAGCTGGCCCTGGACCACGACGATGTCCCGGTCGGCGCGGCGGTGGAGCGTGGGGGTGTGCTCACGGCCGCCGCCCACAACCGTCGCGAGGCCGACCAGGACCCGACCGCCCACGCGGAGTTGCTAGCGATACGGGCGGCCGCCGTCGCGCTGGGTTCCTGGCGTCTGGACGACTGCACGCTGTACGTCACCCTGGAGCCCTGCGCGATGTGCGCGGGCGCGCTGGTCCTGGCGCGGCTGCCGCGTCTGGTGTTCGCGGCCACCGATCCCAAAGCCGGGGCGGTCGGTTCCCTGTACGACCTGCCCGGCGACCCTCGCCTGAACCACCGCGTGGAGGTCGGCTCGGGGATCCTGGCCGACGAGTGCGGTGACCTGCTGCGCCGGTTCTTCCAGGCCAGGCGGTCCGCGCCAGGCTGACGGCGCCGCGACGCGGCGACGCCCGCTGCTACCCTTCCCCGCGGTTTCCCACCGGTGGAGTCGCATAGCCCGGCCTAGTGCGCCGCACTCGAAATGCGGTAGGGCGGCAACGCCCTCGTGGGTTCGAATCCCACCTCCACCACGTCGGCTCCGTATTCGAACCGGGCTGTTGTGGCTATAATCAGTAATGCTGATGTGGCCACAGGAGGGTCGTCTTGGACGTGGGCGTGCGTGAGCTCCGGGACGGGCTGAGTCGCCACCTGGCCGAGGTGCGCTCGGGCCGGGTCGTGACGGTGACCGACCATGGCCGACCGATCGCACGGATCGTCCCCGTGGAACGGCCGACGAGGCTCGAGCAGCTGCGGGCCGAGGGTCGGGTGCGACCGGCCCGAAAGCGCAAGCAGCGGGCGCCGGAGCCGGTGACGGCGGCGGGCACCGTCAGCGATCTCATTGGCGAGCAGCGTCGGTGATCGGCTACCTGGACACGTCGGTGTTCGTGCCGCTGCTGGTGGCCGAACCCGGCACCGAGGCCTGCCGGCGGTTCTGGGACGACGCCGACGCGGCGGTGTCGAGCAGACTGGCCTACGTCGAGACCGCGGCGGCGTTGGCACAGGCACGGCGGATGGATCGACTCACCGACGACGAGCACAACGAGGCGCTGGAGCTGTTGGAACGACTGTGGTCGGAGATCGTCATCGCCGAGGTCGACGAGAGAGTCGTCAGTCGAGCAGCCGTCCTGGCACGCCGGTTCGCGCTGAGCGGCTACGACGCGGTGCACTGCGCATCGGCGGAGCAGCTGGCCGATGAGGACGTCGTGGCCGCCTCCGGCGATCATCACCAGCTCGCCGCGTGGACGGGGCTGGACATGGCCACATTCGACTCGAACGCGCCCGCGGAACCCGGTGGCGACGTGAGCACATGAGCGGCACCTCGGGCGACGACTGGCGGGCCTACCTCGACCGCTTCCACCAGGAGCGGGCGGGAGTGACGGAGGCGCTGCTCGCCCGGGCGGTCGACGCGTCGGGGGTCACCCCGTACGACTGGCTCGCGGGCACCGTCTCGGAGCACGGGCGGGTGGTGGACCTGGCCTGCGGCAGCGCCCCCTTGTGACAGCGCGCCCACGCCGGCGGGTACGTCGGCCTCGACCGCTCCGAAGCTGAGCTCGCCCTCGCCCGGCGCCGGTGCCCGGGCGCGCGCTTCGTGCGCACCGACGCCGACCGCCTGCCCGAGGTCGTCACCGTTGCAGTCGACGCCGTGGTCTGCTGCATGGGCCTGCAGGTGCTCCAGCCGCTGCCGCGCGTACTGCGGGCCGTCGCCGCCGTGCTGCGGCCCGGGGGCGTGCTGGCGGCCACGGTCCCGTCCGCCGCCGCGCTCACGCTGGGCGACAG
>JALYGZ010000284.1 GCA_030776845.1 Actinomycetota bacterium | reverse complement strand
GCGGTCGGCTTCGTGGCGCCGGTGACCCCCGCCGAGGTCCTGCCGACCGCGCGCCTGGCCTTCGAGCGGGTCCGCGACGGGCGCGACGACCTGGCCGTCGCCGTCGACGACGGCGAGCCCGTCGGGCTGGGCTTCCTGCGCACCAACGACTGGCCGCTGCACGCCCACTGGGCGACGGTGCAACGGCTGCAGCGTCACCCGGCCTACCGGGGACGCCGCGTCGGCGGGGCCGTGCTGACCGAGCTGGAGCACGCCGCGGGGGAGCGGGGGCTGGCGCACCTGGTGCTCACCGTCCGTGGGGGCACCGGGACCGAGCGGTTCTACGCCCACCGGGGGTTCCGCGTCGACGCCCGCCTGCCGGCACGGGTGAAGGTGGCCGAGAGCGACCTGCGCGAGGAGGTCGTCATGTCCAAGCCGCTGGGTGAGCCGGTGCCGGCGGGGGGTCCGGACCTGCTGGTCCGGCGGCTGGACCCGGACCTTCCGGTCCCGGCCTACGCCCACCCCGGCGACGCCGGTCTGGACCTGCGCGCCCGCATCGACGTGTCCCTGGCCCCCGGGGCCCGCGCGGTGGTGCCGACAGGCGTCGCGGTGGCCGTGCCCGACGGCCACGTCGGCCTCGTGCATCCCCGCTCGGGCCTCGCCGCCCGCCACGGCGTCGGCCTCGTCAACGCGCCGGGCACGGTCGACGCGGGCTACCGCGGCGAGGTGAGGGTGGTGCTGGTCAACCTCGACCCACGCGAGCCGGTGACGCTGCGCCGCGGGGACCGCATCGCCCAGCTCGTCGTCCAGCCGGTCGAGACGGTACGGGTCGTGGAGGTCGAGCGGCTACCGGGGACGCCACGGGGGGAGGGTGGCTTCGGCTCTTCCGGACGCTGAGTTCAGGGGTGGTTGCACGCCGCCGGGGGCTGGGGCAGGATGATCGGACACGCGGGGCCGCGGCCCCGCGGCATGCGGACGTGGCTCAGTTGGTAGAGCACCACCTTGCCAAGGTGGGGGTCGCGGGTTCGAATCCCGTCGTCCGCTCCACGTCACCGTGGGTGGGCGCGCGGCGGCAGGGCAAACTTGCTGCGTGGTGTGATGCGAACCTGCACGGCCATCCGCGGACGCACACGACGTGGCACCGAGTCGCGCCTCTGCTCGCCCGCCACCGCATGGTGGTCTGCCCCGCCTCGCGATGGACCACTCCGATTTCGTCACTCACCTGGTCGTGCTTGATAGCGTGCCGATCAGCGAAGCGCTGGCCGCTGCGACGCGAGCTTCGCCACGAAGTGGTGGCACTGGTTCTTCCTCGGCAACCCCGCTGCGGACGCCGAGAGGGTGATCAACGCCGACCCCGACGCGTGGTACGGCGTGCACGGTAAGCAGGACCACATGGGCTACGACTCGTGGATTGACGTCCGCGCGATGCCGTCCGGGATCCGGCTACCGTGCATGCGATGTGCGAGGACTATCGCGCCGGCCTGACCGTCGACCGCGCGCACGACGACGCAGAGAAGGCGGCTGGTCGGCGTGTGACCTTTCCGACGCTGGTCGGTTGGTCCACACACGACGACATGGAGCAGCTGTATGGCGACCCCGTGGCGGTGTGGCGCGACTGGGCCGACAGCGTGACGGGGATCGCAACCGAGTCCGGCCACCACATCGCCGAAGAAGCGCCCACCGCACTGGCCGAGGCGGTTCTCGAGTTCGTCTCCCGCCACCCCAGCAGACCGACTGATCTAGCTGCGCTCCATGTGGCGCAAACCCTCGCCCTCACGCCACAGCTCGATCACCAGGTGATCCGGCGGGTCGCCGAGGCGGGTCAGGACAGCCTCGGTGACGTCGATGCGGAACAGGTGCACCGGTCCCGGTGGCGCGTCGTCGCCGGCGCCCATCCCACCCAGGACCGCCGTGACCCGCTCCGGGTCGGTGATCTCCACGGCCCGGCCGGACACTTTGGCGTCGCCCCGCCACGCGGGCGGGTCCTCCGAGGCGCTGTGCACCGCCAGCCGGGGGTCGCGCTGCAGGTCCCGCGCCTTTTGGGAGCCGGGCATCATCGCCATCCACAGGTCGCCGTGCACGAAGGCCGCCTCGATCCCGCTGAGGCGCGGGGCCCCGTCCCGGCGCAACGTCGCGAGGACCTTGTGGCGGTGCGCGTCGAAGCGCGCCCGCACCGCCTCGGCGAACGCCGGGGCCGTGTGCGTCACCTCGCCCCATGTGGCCATCCGGGCTCCTGCCATCGTCGGTGGCGCGCACGATAGGCCCCCGGTGCGACAACCCCGGCCCCCGGGATGGGTAGGGTGGCGCGCCCGGGTGCGGGGACGGCTGTGAAAGGGAGAACGGCGTGGACGTGGCGATCGCCGGTGGGCACGGCAAGGTCGCGCTGCACACCAGCCGGCTGCTCGCGGCGCGGGAGGATGCGGTCCGGGGCCTCATCCGCGACGAGTCCCAGCGCGACGACCTGCATGCCGTGGGCGCGGAACCGGTGCTGTGCGACCTGGAGCGCGCGACCCCCGAGGAGCTGGCCGAGGCGATCCGCGGCGCCGACGCCGTGGTGTTCGCCGCCGGAGCCGGCCCCGGCAGCGGCGCGGCCCGCAAGGAGACCGTCGACTACGGAGGCGCCGCCACGCTGCTGGAGGCGGCGAAGTCCGCCGGCGTCGACCGCTACGTCATCGTCAGCGCGATGGGAGCCCGGGAGCCCCCTGAGGGCGACGACGTGTTCAGCGTGTACCTGCGCGCGAAGGCCCGGGCGGACCGGGAGCTGATGGCCAGCGACCGCGCCTGGACCGTCCTGCGCCCGGGCTCGCTGACCGACGATGCGCCCACCGGCCGGGTCCGCCTCGATCGGCAGGTGCCCCGCGGTGAGGTGCCGCGGGCGGACGTGGCCGCGGTGATCGTGGCGATCCTCGACGACGACCGCACCGCCGGCCAGGTGATGGAGCTCGTCGCCGGGGACACTCCGATCCCCGACGCGCTCGCCGCGGTGGTGGGCTGACCTTCGGGGGCGCTGGGCGCTTCCGCGGAAACGCGGTTGGGTGTGGTCGCTCAGGACACGCGGCCCGTGACGGCGTCGCGCATGGCGCGGTCGAGGTCGTCCCGTACCCCCCGAGCATGGATTTCGCTCACCCCACCGGCTGGTCAGGCAGGGACCCTTGGGCCGGCCCCGAAGGAGGCGTGATGACGACGGAACAGTTCCACGCCGTGGTGGTCGGCGCCGGCGTGGTCGGCGCCTGCGTCGCCTACCGGCTGGTGCGGGGCGCCGCGCGGGTGACGGTGGTCGACGCGGCGGCCCCCGCCCGCGGCGCCAGCGGTGCCTCGTTCGCGTGGGTCAACGCGTCGGCCAAGCACCCCGCGGAGTACTTCGAGCTGAACCGCGCCGGCGTCGCCGAGCACCCCCGCCTGGCCGGGGAACTCGGCGACAGCACGTGGCTGCACCCCACCGGCACCGTCAGCTGGCCGGCCGAGGCGTCGGCCGCCGAGCTCGCCGAGCGGGTGGCCGTGTGCAACGCCGCGGGCTACACGGCCGAGCTGCTCGAGGCCGCTGGGGTCCGCGAGCGCGAGCCGTCCCTGTCGGTGCCCGACGGCGTGGTCGCGGCCTTCTTCCCGCAGGAGGGCTGGGTGGACGCCCCCCGGCTCGTGGACCTCCTCCTGCGCCGCTGCGTGGAGC
>JALYGZ010000283.1 GCA_030776845.1 Actinomycetota bacterium | reverse complement strand
GCCGATCCGGCTCGAGCCGCCGGGGGCGGGCGTCGATGCCCTCGGCCGCCTGACCGGAGCGCACCGTCAGCACCTGCTCGGACAGGCGGTCCCACAGGGCCCGGAACTCCAGCGTGGCGAACAGCCGCCGCACGGCCTCCGGGTCGACGTCGCCCATGCGCAGCGCCTCCACGGGCACCGGGACCTCGACGTCGCGCCGCAGGGTGGCGACCTGCAGGCCGTCCAGGACGGCGGCGCGGTGCTCGGCGAGGGCCGCGGCCAGCTTGGCGCCCCGGACCTCATCGAGGTGGGCGAAGATCCCCTCCAGGTCGCCGTACCGGTCGAGCAGCTTGGCGGCGGTCTTGTCACCGACCCCCGGCACCCCGGGGATGTTGTCGCTGGGGTCGCCGCGCAAGGCGGCCAGCTGGGGATAGCGGGAAGGCTCCACGCCGTAGCGGTCGCGGACCGCGTCGGCGTCCATGACGACCGTGTCGCTGATGCCCCGGCGCGTGTACAGGATGCGGGTGTGCGCGTCGACGAGCTGGAACGCGTCGCGGTCGCCGGTGACCACCAGCACGTCCATGCCCGCCTCGCGGGCCTGCCCCGCGTACGTGGCGATGAGGTCGTCGGCCTCGCAGTCGTCCACCCCCACGGTGGGCACGGCCAGGGCGTCGAGGACCTCGAAGATGAGAGGGATCTGCGAGCGGAACTCGTCGGGGCTCTCGGTCCGGTTCGCCTTGTAGTCGGGCATGACCGCCAGCCGCTCGGCGGGCGTGCCGCGGTCGAAGGCGGCCGCGACGGCGTCGGGACTGTGCTCGGCCAGCAGCTTGATGAGCATGCTCGTGAAGCCGTACACGGCGTTGGTCGTCTGCCCGGTCGTCGTGCGCAGGTCGTCGGGCAGGGCGTAGAAGGCGCGGTAGGCGAGACTGTAGCCGTCCAGCAGCGCCAGGACCGGTCTGCCGGTGGTGTCGGCCACCGCTCACCTCCCCGACTCCTCCGTGGCGCTCTTCCGTGGCGGCCCACCCGGGATCGTACCGGCCTGTCGCAGCCCCGCCCGCCGGCTACCCTGCGCCGTCGTGGCGGGCACCCTGCTCAACGTCGTCTCGGTTGTGGTCGGGGCCACGGCCGGGGTGGTGCTGGGCGACCGCCTGCCCGAGCGGGTGCGGCGGACCGTCATGGACGCGCTCGGGCTGTTCACGCTGCTGCTCGGCGTGGCGGGCGGTCTCGACGCGTTCGGGCGCCCCCTGGCTCGGGCGGTGGGCCGGGCCGCGGTGCTCGTCGTCGTGGGGTCGGCGGTCTGCGGCGGTGTGCTCGGCGAGGTGCTCGACCTGGAGGGCCGCCTGGAGCGGCTGGGCCGGCGCCTGCGGGATGCCCGGGCGGCCGTCGGCGGCGGGGCCGACGGTGCCGACAGCCGCTTCGTCGAGGGCTTCGTGGTCGCGAGCCTCGTCTTCTGCGTGGGCCCGCTGACCGTACTGGGCGCCGTGCGGGACGGCCTGCGGGGGGACTACGAGCTGCTGGCGATCAAGAGCCTGCTCGACGGGTTCGCCTCGCTGGCCTTCGCCAGCACGCTGGGCGCCGGCGTCGGCTTCGCGGCGCTGACGGTGCTGGTGGTCCAGGGCGGCATCAGTCTGGCCGCGGCGCGCCTCGACCCGGTCCTCACCGCGCCGGGGCTGGCCGCCATGAACGCCGTGGGGGGCCTGCTCGTCATGGGCATCGGCCTGCGGCTGCTCGACGTGCGCCGGGTTCGGGTGACCAATCTGCTGCCCGGGCTCGGGCTGGCCCCCCTGGCCGTGGCCCTGTGGCCGTGAGCCCGGCCCCGTCAAGGACCGGCCTCGCCCGCCCCGGCATGCGTTAGGCTCGACGCGCGGCGCGGGCGCCCGCCCGCCGCCGTGGCGTGCTCCGAGGGAGGCGATCGATGCGGTCCGGAAGATGGCGGTGGTGGCTGCCGATGCTCGTCGTGGTCGCGATGGTGGCGGCCGCCTGCGCCCCCGCGGAGTCCCCCGGTGGGGACCAGGCCCAGGAGACCGACGGCACGGAGGCCGCCGAGGGTGGCGACGGCACGCTGTCGCTGGGCTACATCCTGCCGGAGACGGGGCAGCTCGCCGACTTCGGCCCCGCGATGATCGCGGCCGTCGAGATGGCCGTGGAGCGGGTCAACGAGGCCGGCGGGGTCCTGGGAGAGGACGTCGAGCTGTCCGGCGGGGACGAGGCGGACCAGGAGACGGTCGCCAACCAGACCGCCGACCGTCTGCTGGCCGACGACGTCGACGCGATCGTGGGGGCGGCGGCCTCGGCGCAGACCCTGGCGATCATCGACAAGGTGACCGGCGCCGGGGTGGCGCAGTGCTCGGGCTCGAACACCACCCCCACCCTGACCGACTACGCCGATGACGGGCTGTACTTCCGCACGACCGCCAGCGACGTGCTCCAGGGCCCGGTGCTGGCCGAGACCATCCTGGAGGACGGGGCCACGGAGGTGGCCATCATGGCCCGCGCCGACGACTACGGGGAGGGCCTGGCCGAGGCGACCCTGCAAGCGCTGGAGGAGGCCGGCGCCAGCGGCACGATCACGCTGTACGACCCGGACGCCTCCACCTTCGACGCCGAGGTCCAGACGGTCGCCGACGCCGACCCGGACGCGGTGGCTCTGCTGGCCTTCGACGAGGGGGGCCAGATCATCTCGACGATGATCGAGTCCGGCATCGGCCCGGACGAGATCTCCCTGTACGGGGCCGACGGCCTGTTCAACGCGGACCTGTGGAAGACGGTGGACCCGGAGGACCCGGCGGTGCTGGAGGGCATGCGGGGCACCGGCCCCAACCCGGCCGTCGAGCAGGACTTCCTGTCCGAGCTGGAGGACTTCGCCGACATCGGGGCCACGACCACCTTCGCCGGACAGAAGTACGACTGCGTGAACATCCTCGCGCTCGCCGCGGTCGCCGCGGAGAGCGACGACGCGACCGTGTTCGCCGACCGCATCGTCGACCTCACCCAGGAGGGCGAGACCTGCGACAGCTTCGAGCAGTGCTCCGACCTGCTGGACGAGGGCGAGGACATCGACTACCAGGGCGTCAGCGGCCCCCTCGAGTTCACCGAGGAGGGTGAGCCGGCGAGCGGCTCCTACCTCGTGTGGGAGATGAACGACGAGGGCGTGCCCGAGACGACCGAGGAGGTCACGTCGTCGCTGGAGGGCGGCGTCGAGGTGGAGGGCTCCTGAGCTAGTCGGCCCTGGCCAGGGTCCCGAGGTAGAGCTCGACCACCCGGGGGTCGTGCAGGAGGCGCTCCCCCGGCCCGGTGTGGGCGTTGCGCCCCTGGTCCAGGACGTAGCCGCGGTCGCAGATCTGCAGGCAACGGCGGGCGTTCTGCTCGACCATCACGACGGACACCCCCGCGGCGTTGATGGCGTGGACCCGGGCGAACACCTCGTCCTGGTACACCGGTGACAGACCGGCGGACGGCTCGTCGAGAAGGAGCACGTCCGGCTCCATCATCAGCGCCCGGCCCATCGCGACCATCTGGCGCTCCCCTCCCGACAGGGAGCCGGCGCGCTGCGCGCGGCGCTCGGCCAGCAGGGGGAACAGCTCCGACACGAAGTCGAACCGCTCGGCCCACCGCTTGGGGCGCAGGTACAGCCCCATGGCCAGGTTCTCCTGGACCGACAGCGTGGCGAACACGTTGGCGACCTGGGGCACGTAGCCCACCCCGCGGGAGACCAGCTCGTGCGCCGGCAGGTCGGTGATGTCGTCCCCGCGCAGCCGCACTGTTCCGGTGGTGACCGGCACGAGGCCGAACATCGCCTTGAGCAGGGTCGACTTGCCGGCGCCGTTGGGCCCGATCACGCCGACGATCTCGCCCTCGCGCAGGTCCAGGCTGCAGCCGTCGAGGATGGGCACGCCCGGGACGTACCCGGCCACCAGGGAGTCGGCCTCGAGCAGCGGCGCGTCGCGGCTCACGACGGCGACCGGCGCTCGCCGTCGCCGTACGCGCCGGACTCGTCGTGGTGGGCACCGAGGTAGGCGTCGATGACCGCCCGGTTGCGGGCGATGTCCGCCGGCCGCCCCTCCGCGATGACCGCGCCCTGCGCCATGCACACGACCCAGTCGCTGATGCCCATGACCACGTCCATGTCGTGCTCGACGAAGACCACGGTCATCCCCTCCTCGGGCAGGCCGGTGACGTGGTCCAACAACGACTGCGTCAGCGCCGGATTCACGCCGGCCATCGGCTCGTCCAGCATCACCAGGCGGGGGGCCGCCATCAGCGCGCGCGCCATCTCCAGCAACTTGCGCTGACCCCCCGACAGAGTCCCGGCGTGCTCGTCGCGCATGCGGTCCAGCTGGAATCGTTCGAGCAGCTCGTCGGCGCGAGCGGTCACGTCGTCCTCCTGGACCCGCCAGGAGCGCGGTCGCAGCGCGCCGAGGAAGCGCTCGCCGCGCTGTGAGGTCGCCGCTAGGCGCATGTTGTCCAGCACCGTCATCCGGGCGAGCGCCTTGGTCAGCTGGAAGGTGCGCACCATGTCGCCCCGGGCGACCTCGTGGGCGGGCAGGCCGGTCAGCAGCCGCCCCTCGAAGGTCCAGCTGCCCTCGTCGGGGCGGTCGAAGCCCGTCAGGACGTTGAACAGCGTGGTCTTGCCGGCGCCGTTGGGCCCGATGAGCGCGGTGATGCCACCCCCCTGGATCTGCAGATGGTCGACGTCGAGCGCCCGCAGCCCGCCGAACGACCGCCGGACGCCGTCGGCGGTGAGGATAGGGTCGGGCTTGGGCACGCCGGGCCCGGCGGCGACCCCGGACAGCCGCGTCGCGCCGGGCCGCTCAACGGAGGCCAAGCTGCAGCTCCCGTCTGTCCCCGAGCATTCCCTGTGGCCGGTAGATCATCAGCAGCATCAGCCCCAGACCGACGAGCGCGAAGCGCACCGCGCCGGTCTCGGCGGAGGCGAGCAGCGTGCCCGGGATGAGCCCGGCGGCGATGGCCTCGCGCAGGAGGGTGTCCAGGCCGGAGACCAGGAACCAGAACACCACGGAGCCGACGATCGGTCCCACGATCTTGCCGGCCCCTCCGAGGATCAGCACCGTGTAGGCGAAGAAGGTCACGACCGGATCGTAGGTGTCGGGGGTGACCGCCTGGGTCGACATCGCCAGCACCGCTCCCCCCAGGGCCCCGAAGACCCCGCCGAGCGCGAGGCTCTGCAGCTTGTAGGCGAACACGTTCTTGCCGAGGCTGCGGGCGGCGTCCTCGTCCTCCCTGATGGACTTGACGACCCGGCCCCACGGGCTGTGCGTCAGCCGCCACGACATCGCGGAGCAGGCGGCGACCAGCGCCCAGCCGACGAGGCTGATCCACAGCACCCCGCTGCTGAGCACCACGGGACCGAACGTGTACCTGCCGGGGGGGAAGGGGTTGAGGGCGAAGAAGCCGTCGGCGAACTGCTGCAGGCCGAACACGCCGCCGGTCACGTCCACGAGCGCGCTGGAGCGGAACAGCAGGCGCAGGATCTCCGACGCGGCGATCGTCGTGATGGCCAGGTAGTCGGCCCGCAGCCGCAGCGTCGGCACCCCCAGCATCAGGGCGAGGACGACGGCGGCGACCATGCCCACGAGCAGCCCCAGCCACAGCGGGCCCCCGAACTGGGCCACGGTGACCGCGACGCCGTAGCCGCCGACCAGCATGAAGCCGGCCTGCCCGAAGTTGAGCAGGCCCGTGTAGCCGAAGTGCATGTTCAGCCCGACGGCGGCGAGGGCGAACACGGCCGCCTGGACGCTGACGGCGGCGCGCAGCCCGTCGACGAGGATCCCGCTCCAGTCCATCACCGCACCCCGTGGTCAGCCGACGCGCTCGCGGAGCCCGAAGATGCCCTGGGGGCGGACCAGGAGCACGGCGATGAGGACCGCCAGGGCCCACATGTACTTCAACTCCGGGGGGAACCACAGCGTGCTGACCTGGGACACCACGCCGACCACCAGGCTGCCCGCCATCGCGCCGTAGGCAGTGCCCAGGCCGCCCAGGATCACGCCCGCGAACATCAGCAGCAGCAGGGTGAAGCCCATGTCCCACGAGACGGCCTCGTTCGCGCCCAGCATCACCCCGCCCAGAGCCGCCAGGCTGCCGCCGAGCATCCACACGAACAGGACCACCCGCTGGACGTCGATGCCCGACGACTCGGCGAGGTCGACGTCGTCGGCGACCGCCCGCATCGCCGTGCCGATCCGCGTGCGCTGCAGCAGCAGGCCGACGCCCACGAGGACGACGACGGCCAGGGCCATGGTGGCCATGTCGCGCGGGGTGAGCATCACGGGCCCGAGGTGCAGCGACTGCTGCAGAGTGTAGTCGGTGTACGGGCGGCGGGTACCTCCGAACAGGACGAGGATCACGTGGCGCAGCAGCAGCGACAGCCCGATCGACACGACGAGCATCGAGATCAGCCCGGTGCCGCGCGCCCGCAGCGGCCGCCACAGCCCCCGTTCCAGGGCCGCGCCCAGCAGCGCCCCGGCGGCGACGGCGAGCACGGCGGCCGGGATGAGCTGCAGGTGCGGGAAGACCGCCGAGGCGTTGAACAGGAACGCGACCACCGCCCCGAACGTCACCATCTCCCCGTGGGCGAAGTTGACCAGCCCCGTCGTGCCGAAGATCAGCGACAGGCCGATGGCGGTCATGGCGATGATGAGCCCGAGCTTGACCCCGTCGACGGCGGCCTGCGTCACCCTGACGAGCAGCTTCGACAGGGCGCTGCCCAGCCCCGCCTCGCCGGCCAGGGGGAAGATCACGGTGCGCTGCTCGCCCGACCCGACCTCGACGTCGTCGAGCACGGGCTCGGTGGCCACGCTGACCCCCTCGGGGAGGGTGGCCTCGTCGAGGGCGACCGTGTACTCGCCCGCGCGCGGCAGGGCGACGGCCCACTGGCCGGTCCCGTCGGTGGTGTCGCCGCCGACCCGCTCCCCCCCGGCCGTGGACACGGTGACTGTGACGCCGGCCACCGGACGGTCGTCGACCTCCAGCGTGCCCTGCAGGGCGGGCCCGCCGTCCGTGGCCGCCGTGAGGAGCAGAGCCAGGGCCAGCGCCAGCGGGGTGACGGCTCTGCTCACAGGACCCGGGACAAGAACGTGCGCAGCCGCTCGCTCTCGGGCTGGTCGAACACCGTCTTTGGCGGGCCCTCCTCGACGATCGTGCCGCCGTCCATGAACACGACCCGGTTCGCGACCTCACGGGCGAAGCCCATCTCGTGGGTGACGACGACCATGGTCATGCCGCCCTCGGCGAGGCCGCGCATGACGTCGAGCACGTCCTTGATCAGCTCCGGGTCCAGCGCCGAGGTAACCTCGTCGAACAGCATGACCTCGGGGTCCATCGCCAGGGCCCGGGCGATCGCGACGCGCTGCTGCTGTCCGCCCGACAGCTGCGCGGGGCGTGCGGCGGCCTTGTCCGCCAGGCCGACGTCGCCGAGGCGCGCCCGCCCGACCCGCTCGGCCTCCCCGGCGTCCATGCCCTTGACCCTGCGCAGCGCCACTGTCACGTTACCGAGCGCGGTCATGTGGGGGAACAGGTTGAAGTGCTGGAAGACCATGCCGACCCGCTGGCGCATCCGGTCGACGTCGACCGCCGGGTCGGTGATGTCGGTGCCGTCGAGCTCGACCCGTCCAGCGGTCGGCTCCTCCAACCGGTTGATGCAGCGTAGCATGGTCGACTTGCCCGAGCCCGACGGGCCGATCACGCACACCACGTCGCCGGCGGCGACCTCCAGGTCGACGTCCTTGAGCACCTCCAGGGGCCCGAACGACTTGTGCAGGCTGCGCAGGGCGACGCGCGGGGTGGCCATCAGTGCTGGGCCCCGGCCGTGTCCAGCTCCTGGGGGGCCTCCTGTCGCTTGCCCTCGCGCAGCCGCCGGTCCAGGTGGTTGGTCAGACGGGTGAGCGGGATCGTGATGAGCAGGTAGACCAGGCCGGCGGCGACGACCGGTGAGTAGTTGCCGGTCGTCTGCGCGACGTTCTGACCGACCCGGTACAGCTCACGCTGCCCGAGCGTCAGCCCGATGATGAAGACCAGGCTCGAGTCCTTGATGATGGCGATGAACTCGTTGGTCAGCGGCGGGATGACCCGCCGGATCCCCTGGGGGACGACGACGAGGCGCATGGCCAGCAGGTAGGGCATGCCGACGCTGCGGGCGGCCTCCATCTGCCCCTTGTCGACGCTCTGGATGCCGGCGCGGAAGATCTCGGCGATGTAGGCGGTCGAGATGAGGCCGAGCGCCAGGATCCCGTAGGCGAAGACGTTGCGCCCGAAGATGTCGAGGCCGGCGATCGGCAGGCCGAAGCCGACCAGGGTGATCGTCAGGATCGCCGGCAGGCCGCGGAAGATGTCGATGTACACCGCCGCCGGCAGGCGCAGCCACCATCGCCGGGAGATGCCCAGCATGGCCAGCAGCATGCCGAACACCAGGCCGAGCCCGATCCCGCCGAGCGACAGCAGCAGGGTGTTGGGCAGGCCCTCGGTGAGCAGGTCCGGCAGGACCTCGCCCATGAGGTCCAGGTCGAAGAAGGTGGTGAAAAGGCTGCTCATCGTGCCGGGGCTCCGGCGCGGCTAGCCGCCGTTCCCACTGAACTGCTCGGGGACCGGCGAGTCGAACCAGCGGGCGTAGATGTCCTCGTACGTCCCGTCGTCGATGATGGCCTGCAGCTGCTCGTTGATCGCCTCGAGCAGCGCGTCGTTGTCCTGGGGCACGGCGATGCCGTACTCCTCGTCGGTGCCGACCTGCGCGACGATCTCCAGACCGCCGATGTTCTCCACATTGTCCTCCGCGACGGGCTGGTCGATGAAGACGGCGTCGACCCGTCCGGAGTCCAGCGCGGTGAAGGCGGCCTCGGAGGTGGGGAACTCGACGAGCTTGGCGTCTTTGAAGTTCTGGCTGGCGTAGTCCGCTCCGGTGGTGGCGGCCTGCACCCCCAGGTCCTTTCCGGCGAGGTCGTCCACCCCCTCCAGCCCCCCGGCGGGCGCCACGAGCGCCTGGCTGGCCAGGAAGTAGGGGTCGGAGAAGTCGACGGTTTTCTCCCGCTCCGGGGTGATGGTGATCGCCGACATGCCGACGTCGTACCGGCCCGACGCCACCGCCGTGAGCAGTGTGTCGAAGCCGGTGTTGACGAACTCGGCCTCGACGCCCAGACGCTCGGCGATCTCGTTCATCAGGTCGATGTCGAAGCCCTTGTTCTGGCCCCCCTGGACGAACTCGAACGGCGCGAAGGCGATGTCGGAGCCGACGAGTATCCTCCCCGGCTGGGCCAGCCCGAGATCCCCGCCGCTCCCCCCGCCGCAGCCGGCGAGCAGGAGCAGGGCGGCGGCCGCCGCGATGCGCCTGACCACGCCTGCCCTCACCTGTGTCGCTCCTTTGCTCCGCGCCCGTGGCGTGGCGTGATGCTAACGGATGGCCCCGACGGGGGCCGGGCGAATCCTCAACCTTGTGTAGAGGTGTACCGCTCGACGACCTGGGCGGCCACCTCGCGCATCTGCAGCCGCCGCTTCATGGCGACCCGCTGGATCCAGCGGAAGGCCGCCGGCTCGCTGAGGTCCTCGTGCTGCTGCAGCAGCCCCTTGGCGCGCTCGACGAGCTTGCGGGCCTCCAGCCGGTCGCTGAGCTGGCCGACCTCGTCGTGCAGGCCCTGCAGCTCCCTGAACCGGGTCGCGGCGATCTCCATGGCGGGCAGCAGGTCGTGCTTCTGGAACGGCTTGACGAGGTAGGCCATCGCGCCGGCGCTGCGCGCCTTCTCGACGAGCTCCTGCTGGCTGAAGGCGGTGAGCACGAGCACGGCCGCCAAGCGCTCACCGGTGATCTGCTGGGCGGCGTCGAGGCCGTCCATCACCGGCATCTTGATGTCGAGGATGCACAGGTCGGGGCGGAGCTGGCGGGCCAGGCGCACCGCGGTCGCGCCGTCGGAGACCTCCGCCACGACCTCGTAGCCCTCCTCCTGCAGCATCTCTTTGAGGTCGAGGCGGATGAGCGCCTCGTCCTCGGCGATCAGCACCCGCGTGGGGGGTGTCGACGAGGCGGTCATCCGAGCGCTCCTTCCTCGGTGTCGTCAGGCAGGGCCGGGGTCGGGCGCGTCGCCCTGCCGCCGCGCTCCCGCCGCTCGCGCACGGCAGCGGTCGGCGCGGCGAGTGTATGCGAGGAGGCGGGGGGCGAACGCCGGCCGGGCCGCTAGGAGGCGTGACCGGCC
>JALYGZ010000282.1 GCA_030776845.1 Actinomycetota bacterium | reverse complement strand
GGCCCGCGTCGGCGTGCGCACCGACCCGCCGCCTCAGCGCCTCGCGGCCCCGACGGGTCTGCTCCGGCGAGTCGTCGACGACGCGGACCTCCATACCCGCCAGGCACAGCGCCTCGGCGATGCCCAGGCCCATCGTGCCCAGTCCGACCACCGCCACCGGCGAGGTCCATGCCCGGTCGTCCGTGCCCGCCATACGACCACCTCCGAGGAGGCGGGAGTCTACCGACGCGTCAGTGGAAGCCGCCCCAGCGCTCGTAGGGGTCCGGGGGCCCGTCCCGCCGCGCGACTGGGGGCGGCGGCGTGCCGCGCTCCAGGGCGGCGATGTCAGACTCCATGCGCCGGATGCGGTCCAGCAGCTCGGCCACGGCGCGGGCGAGCCACGCCGCCAAGCGCAGGCCGGCGCCTGCAACCAGCGTCAGCGCCCACGCGACCGCCGCGAATCCCGGCTCGCCGGCGCGCAGGAGAAGCCCCCCGGCCAGCACGCCCGCGCCACCGGCCGCCCAGACCAGCGCGTCGGCCACGCGCGCCGCCGTGTGCAGCTCCCGAAGCTTGACCTGCTGCATGCGGATGCTCCCTGGCCCCGACTCGCCTCCGGTGGGCTCGACCCACCCCGATGCTACGCTTCGTCCGTGAGCCAGCCGCCCGTGCAGCCGCCGCTCGTCAGGGAGCGGACCGAGGACCTGGAACGGGCCAGCTTGTCCACCTGGGCCACCACGTCGTCGGAGTCCAAGGGGCGCGACGGTCTCGAGGAGCCTGACCGGCTGCGGACGGTGTTCCAGCAGGATCGCGACCGGATCCTCCACTGCAAGGCGTTCCGGCGGCTGAAGCACAAGACGCAGGTGTTCATCGCCCCGGAGGGTGACCACTTCCGGGTGCGTCTCACCCACACGCTGGAGGTCGCGCAGATCGCCCGAACCATCGCGCGCGCTCTGCGGCTCAACGAGGACCTGGTCGAGGCGATCGCGGTCGGCCACGACCTCGGGCACACCCCGTTCGGCCACGTCGGCGAGGAGGCCCTCTCGGTCTTCACCCCGGACGGGTTCCACCACAACGAGCAGAGCCTGCGCATCGTCGAGCGCCTCGAGCGCGACGGGCGCGGCCTGAACCTGACGTGGGAGACGCGCGACGGCATCCTGAACCATCCCTGGGCGATGCCCCAGCCGGCCACGCTCGAGGGTCAGGTCGTGCGCATGGCCGACCGCATCGCCTATCTCAACCACGACCTGGACGACTCGTTCCGCTCCCAGGTGCTGGACCCCGCCGAGGTGCCCGCCGAGGTCATGGCCGTCCTCGGAGACACCCACGGCGAGCGCATCACCACGATGGTCGAGGATGTCGTGGCCGCCTCCCGGGAGGGACCGGAGGTGGCCATGGGCGGGGCGGTGCACGCGGCCCACCTCGCGCTGCGCGACTTCCTGTTCGAGCGCGTGTACCTGCGCCCGGAGGCGGCGTCCCAGCGGGACCGGGCGGTGCACTGTCTGCGCAGCCTCGTGGTGTTCTATCTGGAGAACGAGGGGCAGCTGCCCATCGAGTACCGCCACGACGACGACGAGCTGGTGGTGCGGGTGCTCGACTTCGTCTCGGGCATGACCGACCGCTACGCGCTGCGCCAGTTCGGGTCACTGTTCCTTCCCTCGGCCTTCCCCGCCGGCGACTGAGCGTCCCACGGGTGCGCGGCGGCGCCCGTACACTTGGCGTGACGCACCGGAGGGGACGCGCGTGCCCGGCCGCATCAACGACGACGACATCCAGGCGGTGCGCGAGCGTGCGGACATCGCCGCCGTGGTGGGCGACTACACGGCCCTGAAGCGGGCCGGCACCGGCTGGAAGGGCCTGTGCCCGTTCCACCAGGAGAAGACGCCGTCGTTCCACGTCGACTCCCACCGCGGGCTGTTCCACTGCTTCGGCTGCGAGGCGGGCGGCGACGCGATCGCCTTTCTGCAGCGGGCGGAGGCGCTCACCTTCCCCGAGGCGGTGGAGCGGCTGGCGGCCATGGTCGGCCACGAGCTGCGCTACGAGGCGCTCAGTCCCGGCC
>JALYGZ010000281.1 GCA_030776845.1 Actinomycetota bacterium | reverse complement strand
GGTAGCGGCAGCGCAACGCCTCGCGCCAGCGCCGGGCTTCCTCGTGATGCGCCGCGTCGCCCAGCCAGTCGCGCGCACGCCGACCGGCCGGCTCGGACACCGCGGCGGCCCGTTCCGGATCGCGGCGCACCCTGCGCAGGAACCGGGCTGCCAGCACGACCGCCGTGAGGACCGCCAGGCCCAGCACCGCCGTGCCGAGCAGCGACGCCCGCCCACCGGAGAACAGCAGGTCGAGCAGCCTGCCCAGACCCTCCAGCACCCACAGGCGGGCACGGTCGACCAACGAGGGCTCGGCGGCCGCGTACTCCGGGCGCGACAGGACCTCGTCGGCGATCCGCCGCACGCGCTCCGGGTCGACCGCGCCCGACGGGGGGCCCAGGACAGCGGTCACCGCGCCCGCAGTTCCCCGGCCATGATCTCCAGGTCGAGGGCCTCGTGGCGGATGCGCGCGTCGAAGTACACGAGCGTCGCGACGATCGCCACCAACGGCGTCGTCACCAGGCCGGCGACGACCGAGCCCAGGGCCACCAGCACCCACGCCACCTGCGAGCCGACCGCGAAGCCCGGCCACGTGAACGGTGCGGCGAGGACGTTGGCCAGGATGCTCGCGAGCAGGCCGGAGACCACGGCGACTCCCAGCACCGGGAACAGGCGGGGCCGCACCAGCCGGAACGAGCGGCCCATCGCGGCCAACGGCCCGAGGCTCTCGACGACGACCGCCGGAGCGACGGTCATGAACAGCGCCATGAGCGCCAGGGCGCCCAGCCCGCCGGCCAGCATCAGCGCCACGCCGAGCACGATCACCCCGCCGCTCTCAGCGACCGCCCCCGCGACGAGCACTCCCAGAGCCGCCAGGAACGGCACGAAGTACAGCAGGTGGACCAGCACGAAGGACGCCACCAGCGACCACCAGTGGCGCCCCACGGCCCGCAACACGGGGCCCGCCTCGGGCCGCTCGCCCAGGAAGGAGGCGGCGACCACCTTGGCCACGGCGCCGGCGACGAACGGCAGAAGCAACAGCGTGGCCAGCCCGGCGACGCCCGCCAGCGCGACGTCGCCGGCCGGGCCGCCGCCCACGGTGGCCGGAACGTCCGCGGCGGCCGGGTCGCGGAACAACTGGAGGAAGTCGATGTTGAGCACGTCGCGCTGCAGGAACGCCGACAGCACCTGCACGGGGACGATGAAGCTGCCCGCCACGACCAGGATCGTCCGCCAGTTCGCCAGGAACAGGCGAAAGGCGCCGTCGAGGATGTCGCCCAGGGTCATGGGGTGCAGCGGCAGCGGCCCCGGCGACGCCTGTGCCACGATGACCCCTCTCCCCGGCGGTCACCGAGGATAACCGGGGCCGGGACCCCGGTGGGGGCCGCCGGCGGTGGGTCAGCTCAGCCCGCCGTAGGAGCCGCCGTCGACGGGCAGCACCGCGCCGGTGATGTAGGAGGCGGGCGCGCCGGCCAGGAAGACCGCGGCGGCCGCGAACTCGGCGGGCTCCCCCACCCGCCCGAGCGGGATGTCGGCGGCCATGCGGGCCAGCCCCTCGTCGGTGTCGTCCCCGGCGAGGTGCTCCAGGCGGGCCGTGCGCGTGCGGCCCGGGGCCAGCACGTTGACGGTGATGCCCGCGCCGCCGAGCGCGTGGACCAGCGACTTGGCGTAGCCGAGCACGCCGGCGCGGGCGGTGTTGGACAGGGCCAGGTTCGGGATCGGCTCCTTGACCGCCCCCGACGTGACGAACAGCAGCCGGCCCCAACCGGCCGACCGCAGGTGCGGCAGCGCCGCCTGGGTCAGGGCGATCGACGACAGCAGGTTGAGCTCGACGGCGTCGCGGTAGTCGTCGACGTCGAAGTCGGTGGCGATCCCCGGGGGCGGCCCCCCCGCGTTGGCCACGACGACGTGCAGGCCTCCCAGGGTCCCGACAACCTCGGTGACCCAGTCACCCACGGCAGGGGTGTCGCGGACGTCCACGGCCGTGTCCATGACCCGCCCGGGGCCCGCCGCGTCGACCTCGTCGCGGGCGGCGCGCAGCCGCTCGGCGGTGCGGGCGCCGATCGCCACGTGGGCGCCCTCGGCGGCCAGCGCCGTGGCGACCGCGAGCCCGAGCCCGCTGCTGGCGCCGGCCACCAGCGCCACCCTGCCGTCCAGTCCCAGGTCCACGCCGCCCTCCTCATCGGGTCGCGCCCCCGGCCCGAGCCGCCGGGATTGGCTCGGCCCGTAAGGTTAGGGGGCCGTCCCGGGCAAGGAGCGCACATGCCGATGCCAGATCGCTTCGCGTTCGTCTGCATCAACGAGCGCGAGCCCAGCCACCCCCGGCCCAGCTGCAACGCCAACGGCGGCGCCGACGTCTTCAACGCGCTGCGCGAGGAGCAGGGACGCCGCCTGGCGACGGGCGTCAAGGTGGTCGCGTGCGGCTGCCTGGAGGCGTGCATGGTCGGCCCGGTCGTCGCGGTCTACCCCGACGACGTCTACTACGGCGGGGTCACCGAGGCCGACGTGCCCGCGATCATGGACCACCTCGAAGGGGGCCCGCCCGTCGACATGCTGCGCATCGGCCCGGCCGAGTGGGATCTGCGCCCGCCAGAGATGGGCGCCTGACCCCACTGCATGCCGAGGTTGAACCCGTCGCGACAACTGTCGTCGAGGGTTCACCTCGGTTCGCGGACGGTCGTCCACACGTGGCCGCGCCGGGGGTAGGCGCGACCGCAGGAGGCGTACGACGCTGACCGCGTGGGACCCTGGGACCAGCTCTCACGCTGCTGGGTCGCCGTCAGCACGGCGTCGTGACGCTGGGCCAGGCGGCCCGGTTGGGCCTGTGCCGCCGCAGCGTGCAGCGGCGGGCGGACTCGGCCGGCTGGGAGCGCCTGCACCCGGGCGTCTACGGCCTGCCGGGCTCGACGCCCAGCCTGGAGCGGGCGGCCAGCGCGGCCGCG
>JALYGZ010000280.1 GCA_030776845.1 Actinomycetota bacterium | reverse complement strand
GAGCGGGCGAAGGGAATCGAACCCTCATCACCAGCTTGGAAGGCTGGGGCTCTGCCATTGAGCTACGCCCGCGGCTGAGGCGGCGGCCGCCGAGGTCGGGACGGCGGGACTTGAACCCGCGACCCCCTGCTCCCAAAGCAGGTGCGCTGCCAAACTGCGCCACGTCCCGCGTGGCCCCGTGCGCCGGGACCGGCCAAGCGTACACGCCGGGTCCGGATGGCCGGGTGTCCCCCGCCGGGCGCCGTGTAGTTTCCCCTCTGAGGCATCGCGAAAGCGGCGGAATGCCGAGACGGACTGTGCGGCGGATCCGCGGGGCGCCGGCGGTCGTGTGTGCAAAGGACCCCGTATGCGCAGAGCCCTGCTCCTCATGGCCCTGAGCGTCGCGCTGGTCGCCCAGAGCCCGGGATCGACCATCAACGTTCCCGCCACGGCCGGCGACGCCACCGACGGGATCAACGAGGTGATCGCCGCCGCGCCGGACGGGACCATGCACCGGCCCACGGTCGTCAGGTTCGCCCGCAACGGCCGCTACCGGGTCGACGGCACCATCCGCGTCGAGGGCAAGCGCCACCTGCTCGTCGACGGCAACGGCTCCACCTTCTTCACCTACGACCGGGTGACCGCCAGGTCGCGCAAGCACTGGTATGTGATCCGCAGCAGAGACGTGCGCATCAGGGGCATGACCGTGCGCGGTCCGTACGCGAACGCCGGCGCGCGTGGGAAGCTGCACCCGTCACGCGTGCACCAGGCCGGCTTCCACGTGCGCGACGTCGAGCGGCTCCGGTTGCGTGACGTCGCGGTGTCCCACGTGTACGGCGACGGCGTGTTCCTGGGCGCCGCGCAGCCGAACGCCTCTCCCGCCAACTGGGTCCGCAACGCCCGGATCACCGACTTCGACCTGCGCCACATCGGCCGGCAGGGCGTGGCGATCGTCAGCGCCCGCAACGTCCTGGTCGCCCGCGGCTTCGTGTCGGACACCAACCGCAACGCCTTCTCGTTGGAACCTGTCCGGCCCGGCCACGGCTACAAGAACATCGTCATCCGCAACAACACGGTCGGCAGCGTCGGCGGGAAGATGGCGGCCATCGCCGGGCACCGGGGCACGGTGGGCAGCTACGCCCGGTTCATCGACAACACCGCAACGGCGACGCCGATCCACATCGCCATCTGGGGACTGGCCGACCAGCACCACATCTGGGTACTGCGCAACACCAGCCTGGTCCGCAGCCGGCTCGTCGGCCCGGGTGGGCGCGAGCGGCCTCCCTGGATCATCTACTGCAAAGACACCCCGCACGTGTACGTGCGGGCCAACCACCAGCCGCTGGGCGAGGGCATGCGCATGTACGCGACCGACGGCTGCGCCTCGTAGGGCGGACGGGGTCAGGTGACGTTGATGAGTGGCAGGTCGGGCCGTCCCCGGCGCTGTCCCAGCAGGCGCTCGGCGACCGCCTCCACGGCGGTGGCCGCCTCTGAGTCGGGGCTCTCGGCGACGACGGGCCGCCCGACGTCGCCGCCCTCGCGCAACGCCGGCACCAGGGGGATGCGGCCGAGCAGCGGGACCTCGAGCTGCTGGCCCAGCAGCTCGCCCCCGCCGGAGCCGAACAGCTCGTAGCGGACTCCGTCGTCGCCGGTGAACCAGCTCATGTTCTCGACGACGCCGCTCACGGTCAGGTTGACCTTGCGGGCCATGTACGCGGCGCGCTGGGCGACCTTCTGCCCACGGCGATGTTCCCCGGCACGATGCGGTCGATGACCGAGGGCACCGTCGACCGGGCCTGGGCGGCTCACCACCATCCCCGCTGGTTCCGCCGCAAGGACCGCGGGAACGACACGCCGAGCCGTCGCGCGTGAGACGTGGCGCCCGCGGTGGCCCGGGAGAGCTGGGCCGGCGCCTGACGCGCGCCGAGCAGCTGGCCACCACCCCCGAGGCCCGCGAGCCGATGACGGTGCTGTGCGCGGTGTTGACCCATCAGCTCGCGCGTGCCGACGACGCGACGGTGGCCGCCGCCGCCGCGCTCGTGGCGGCGACGGCCGAGCCACGCCGGCGCGTTCGCCGCTTTCCCCTGCTGGACGTCGGCGCGGCTGTCGAGCAGGTGACCGCCGAGGTGCCCCGCGCGGTCGCGGCGCTGGCCGGCAGACCCTCGGTGATCCCCGAGCCTCTGGCCGCCGCGGGGCGGCAGCACGCGGGCGCCCCCGACGACTGGCGCGAGCCGGTGCGGAGCTGGCTCGACGACCCCGGGCTGGTCGATCCGCGGCTGGCCTTTTGGGTGCACGCGGCGGCGGCCCCGGTCCTGGAGCTGGCGGCGGCGGCCATCACGGTGCCCGGGCGGCACGAATGCACGAATGGATGAGCGCAGCCTGCCCGGTGTGCGCCGGCCCGGTGCAGGTGTCGGTCATCGCCGAGGAGTCCGGCGAGTTCCTGGCGGGCTCGCCCCGCTCGCTGGTCTGCGGCCGCTGCGCGAGCTGGTGGGGCTTCGCGCGCGCCACCTGCCCGGTATGTGGGGAGGATGACTCCCGACGGGTCGCCTCGTTCGTCGCCGACGCGTGGCCGGCCGCACGCATCGACGCGTGCGACAGCTGCCGCGGCTACGTCAAGACGTTCGACCTGCGCCGGTCGGGCGGCGGGGAGGTCGTGCCCCTGGTGGACGACGTGGCCACCCTGGTGCTGGACCTGTGGGCGGGCGAGCAGGGGCTGCGCCGCCCCGTCCGCTCCGTCGCCGGGGTGTGACGGTCGGCGGGGCCGCGGCCACAACGCGCCGGTCGCGCTGGACCTCGTCGGCTGCTGCCTCTACGTTCTCGCGGCGCTGCAGGCCTGACCGCGCATCGACGGGGCGGTGCGGGAAGCCCGTAGGCTCCAGGCCGTCGAGCGGGCAAGCCGGACAGGGGTCTTCGCATGGCCGACGCGCACGCCGCCATCACCCGGGCCGACGCGCACCTGCGCAGGGCGCGACGGACGCTCAACCGCTACATCGACGAGCTGACCAGCCTCAACCTGTCCGACCGGGAGCGTGACGACCTGCTGGAGGCCTTCGAGAACATCGAGCGCGCGGCCGCCGAGATGCGCCAGTACCTGCAGCGCGGGGGGTGACGATCGCGCGTGGGTGAGCGACGAGGCCCCCCGTCAGGACAACCCCGCCGCTCCACCCCACTGTAGCGTGCGGTGCCTGGGGAGTTACGCAATGTAGAAGGATCACGGCCCCCGGTGTTGGCGCCGCCGTGGGGACGGCACCTACCATGCCCGCACGATGTCCGCGGCAGGAGGCCCGCAGGTGAAGACGAGCGTCGAGCGCGTCGACGACACGACGGTCAAGCTGTGGGTGACCGTCGAGGCGGAGCGGGTGCGCCACGCGATCGACGACGCCGCCCGCAAGCTCGCGTCGGAGGTGCGTGTCCCCGGTTTCCGGCCGGGGCGGGTGCCGCGGCGGGTGCTGGAGACGCGACTGGGCAAGGACGCCCTCGTGCAACAGGCGGCCCGCGACGCGGTACCCGGGTTCTACGCCGAGGCGGTCGACGCCGAGTCCCTGGCCGTCGTCGGGCGGCCGGAGTTCGAGGTCGGCACCTTCGACGACGGCCGGGAGGCCGAGTTCTCCGCCACCGTCGAGGTGCGCCCGGAGATCGAGCTTCCCGACTACGCTGGCCTGCGAGTGCCCCACCCGGAGTGGGAGGTCACCGACGAGGAGCTGGCCGAGCGGATCGACGCCCTGCGCGAGCGCTTCGCCGAGCTGGAGACCATCGACCGGCCGCTGCGCGCCGGGGACTACGCCGTGATCACCGTCTCCGGCGAGCGCGGCGGGCGCCCCGTCGAGGAGGCCAGCGCCGAGGATCTGCTCTACCCGGTCGGGGACCCCGAGGAGAGCGACCGCGAGCTCGACCGCAACCTCGTCGGGGCCAAGGCGGGGGCGATCCTGAAGTTCCGCGACACGCTCGGTCAGCCGGGCGAGGGGGCCGGCGAGGCCGACGAGGTGTCCTTTACCGTCATCGTCAAGGAGACGAAGGCCAAGCGGTTGCCCGAAGTCGACGACGACTTCGCGCTGACTGCCAGCGAGTTCGACACCGCCGAGGAGCTGCTGGACGACCTGCGCTCGCAGCTGCAGCGCGAGAAGCTCACCGTCGCCCGCCAGGCCCTGCGGGGGCGCGTCGTCGAGGCCGTCACCGACGAGATCGACGTGGCGGTGCCCGCCTCGCTGGTCGAGCAGGAGGTGCAGCACCGGCTGCAGCGGCTCGCCGCCGACGCCCGGCAGCACGGCATGGAGTTCGAGCAGTTCCTGCAGGCGGCGGGCACGACCGCCGAGGAGCTGGTGTCCGGGCTGCAGGAGGAGGCCCGGCGCACCGTGAAGGCCCAGCTCGTCGTGGACGCCGTCGGCCGGGCCGAGGGGATCGAGGTCACCCGCGACGACCTCGCCGCGGAGATCGGCCGCCACGCGGCGCGCCTGGGCCGCCCGCCCCAGGAGCTGGCCGAGTTCATGACCCAGCCGGACCACATCGGCGCGCTGGCGGGCGACGCGTTCCGTCGGCGGGCCATCGATCGTCTCGTGGAGCAGGTGGAGGTGCTGTCCGCGCCGCCCGAGGAGGCCGTCGAGGCGGAGAGCGCGCCGGCCGGGGACGCCGAGCAGCCCCAGGACCCTCCGGCGTCGGGCTGAGGCCGGCGGTATCGTTGCAGGCGACAGACCCCCTCGCCTGCAGGAGCCGCGATGCGCCGAGTCGAACCGATCTCCGACTACCTCGTGCCGATGGTCGTCGAGCAGACCAACCGCGGTGAGCGCTCGTTCGACATCTACTCGCGCCTGCTCAAGGAGCGGATCGTCTTCTTGGGCACGCCCATCAACGACGAGATCGCCAACCTCATCATGGCCCAGCTGATCCACCTGGAGGGCGAGGACCCCGACAAGGACATCAACCTGTACATCAACTCCCCGGGCGGGTCGGTGACGAGCCTGCTCGCGCTGTTCGACACCATGGAGTTCATCAAGCCCGACGTCGTCACCATCTGCATCGGCCAGGCCGCGTCGGCGGCGGCGGTGCTGCTGGCGGCCGGCACGGTCGGCAAGCGCTTCGCGCTGCCGCACGCGCGCATCCTGCTGCACCAGCCGGCGGGCGGCGCCGAGGGTCAGTCGGTCGACGTCGAGATCCAGGCCGCCGAGATCCAGCGCATCCGCGAGCTGCTCGACAAGATCCTGGCCGAGAAGACCGGCCAACCCATGGAGAAGGTCACCGCCGACACCGACCGCGACTTCATCATGACCGCCGAGCAGGCGCGCGAGTACGGGGTCATCGACGAGGTCTTCAAGAGCCGCCGGGTGCAGGAGCAGACCCTGCAGCTGAGCTGACCGCGGGCCCGCTGGCGGGGAGCCGGGCCCGGCTACTGTGTCCGACGTCGCTTGGCCCGGTACGATACGTGGCGTTCCGGGGAGCGGGGGTCCGCCGGTCCCACCAGGCGGGCGCCGGTGACCGGGCCGTGAGACGACGCGAAGGGGTCGCAGCGGATGGCGAAGTTCGGTGAGGGCGGCGACCTGCTGAAGTGCTCCTTCTGCGGGAAGTCCCAGAAGCAGGTCAAGAAGCTGATCGCCGGCCCGGGCGTCTACATCTGCGACGAGTGCATCGACCTGTGCAACGAGATCATCGAGGAGGAGTTCGCCGAGACCCTCGAGATAGAGCCCGGCGACCTGCCCAAGCCCCGCGAGATCTACGACTTCCTCAACGACTACGTGGTCGGCCAGGACGTCGCCAAGAAGACCCTGGCCGTCGCCGTGTACAACCACTACAAGCGCATCCGCGTGGGCGGGACCGCGCGCGACGACGAGGTCGAGCTCGCCAAGTCCAACATCCTGCTGCTCGGGCCCACCGGCTCCGGCAAGACGCTGCTGGCCCAGACCCTGGCCCGTCTGCTGAACGTGCCCTTCGCGATCGCCGACGCCACCGCGCTGACCGAGGCCGGCTACGTCGGCGAGGACGTCGAGAACATCCTGCTCAAGCTGATCCAGGCCGCCGACTTCGACGTCAAGAAGGCCGAGACCGGCATCATCTACATCGACGAGGTCGACAAGATCGCCCGCAAGAGCGAGAACCCCTCGATCACCCGGGACGTCTCCGGCGAGGGCGTGCAGCAGGCGCTGCTGAAGATCCTGGAGGGCACCACCGCCAGCGTGCCGCCGCAGGGCGGCCGCAAGCATCCCCACCAGGAGTTCATCCAGATCGACACGACCAACGTGCTGTTCATCTGCGGTGGCGCGTTCGCCGGGCTGGAGCAGCTCATCGAGCAGCGCATCGGGCGCAAGAGCGTCGGCTTCGGCGCTGACGTCAGGACCCGCGCCGCCAAGGACCTGACCGCGCTGTACAGCCAGGTGCTGCCCGAGGACCTGATGAAGTTCGGCCTGATCCCCGAGTTCGTCGGGCGCCTGCCGATCGGCTGCTACGTCGAGCAGCTGGACCGCGAGGCCCTGGTGCGGGTGCTGACCGAGCCCAAGAACGCGCTGGTGAGGCAGTACAAGAAGTTCTTCGACTACGACGCGGTCCGCCTGGACTTCAGCGACGGCGCCTTGGAGGCCATCGCCGACCAGGCCATCCTGCGGGGGACCGGTGCGCGTGGGTTGCGGGCCATCCTGGAAGAGGTCCTGTTGAACACCATGTACGAGCTACCGTCGCTGTCCGACGTCGGCCAGTGCCTCATCACCCCCGAGGTCGTGCGCGACAACGTCAACCCCACGCTTCTGCCGCGTCCCGAGGAGGCGCTGCGCCGGGAGCGCTCCGCCTAGCCGCGGGGCCCCACCACCGTCGCGGACGCGGGGCCGGCGGTGCCCGGGGAGCACATGGCCGCCGAGATGGCCGAGCAACCC
>JALYGZ010000279.1 GCA_030776845.1 Actinomycetota bacterium | reverse complement strand
GTCTGGTGGGCGCAGCGGGCGTGGCTGCCCGGCGGCGGCGTCGGACGCCCGCCGGGCCCAGGCGTCGGCGTCGGCGTCGGCGAAGCGAAGCTGCGGGCCATCCAGGGGTGTGTCGAAGCCGCCCCGCAGGTAGCAGGTGTCGACGAGCGTGAGCCGCAGGCCCGCCTCGTCGGCGGCGGCCGCCAGCGCCGCGCCCATCGCGTTCGGCTCCGCGTACGGGCGCCCTCCGGCGGCGTGGTGCAGGTAGTGGAACTCCCCCACGGACGTGGCCCCGGCCAGCGCCATCTCGGCGTACACGGCCCGCGCGAGCGCGTGGTAGCCGTCGGGGTCCAGGCGCTCGGCCAGCTCGTACATCCGGGAGCGCCACGACCAGAAGTCCCCGGAACCGACCTCGGTCCGCCCCCGCAGCGCCCGGTGGAACGCGTGGCCGTGGGCGTTGGTCAGCCCGGGCAGCACCAGCCCCGGCAGGCGGACGGCGTCGGCGGGTGGGTCCACCCCGGGGGTGACCGACTCGAGCCTGTCGCCGTCGGACCGCAGCAGCACGCCCTCGGCCACGCCGCCGGGCAGCCACGCCCGCTGCGCCCACCAGACCCGCAGGTGTGTCGACTGACTGTCGCTCTTCGAAAGCGAGTCGACACACCTCCGGGGCATCGGGGCGCCGGTCAGTCGAGCATCGGCAGTCGGACGCCGCGACGGCGCGCGACCTCGCGGGCCTGCTCGTAGCCGGCGTCGGCGTGGCGCATCACGCCCGTGCCCGGGTCGTTGGTCAGCACCCGCCGCAGGCGCCCGGCGGCGTCGTCGGTGCCGTCGGCGACGACCTGCGCGCCGGCGTGGATGGACTTGCCCATGCCGACGCCGCCGCCGTGGTGCACGGCGACCCAGGCGGCGCCCGAGGCCGTGTTGAGCAGGGCGTTCAGGACGGGCCAGTCGGCGACGGCGTCGGAGCCGTCGGCCATCGACTCGGTCTCGCGGTGCGGCGAGGCCACCGAGCCGCTGTCGAGATGGTCGCGGCCGATGACGATCGGCGCCGAGACCTTGCCGGACGCCACCAGGTCGTTGAAGACCGCGCCGGCGCGGTCGCGGTCCCCGTAGCCCAGCCAGCAGATGCGCGCGGGCAGTCCCTGGAAGCGCACCCGCTCCCGGGCCAGGCGCAGCCAGCGCGCCAGGACCTCGTCGTCGGGGAAGACCTCCAGCAGCGCATCGTCGGTGGCGGCGATGTCGGCCGGGTCTCCCGACAGGGCCAGCCAGCGGAACGGCCCCAGTCCCCGGCAGAACAGCGGGCGGAGGTAGGCCGGCACGAAGCCGGGGTAGGCGAAGGCGTCGGCGAAGCCAGCCTTGCGCGCCTCCCCGCGCAGGCTGTTGCCGTAGTCGAAGACCTCCGCGCCGGCCTCGGCGAAGCCGACCATCGCCTGGCAGTGGGCCGCCATCGACGCGCGGGCGCGCTCCACGTGGTCCGACGGCTTGGCGTCGCGCAGGCGCTCGGCCTCGTCCAGCGTCAGCCCGGCGGGCACGTAGCCGTGCAGGGGGTCGTGGGCCGACGTCTGGTCGGTCACGATGTCGATGTCGACGCCGCGCGCCAGCAGGTCCGCGAAGGCCTCGGCGGCGTTGCCGGTGACGCCGACCGACAGCGCCCGCCGGTCGCGCTTGGCCTCCAGCGCCAGTCCCACGGCCTCGTCCAGCGAGCCGGCGTGCTCGTCGAGGTAGCCGCTGTCCAGGCGCCGGCGGATGCGCCGCTCGTCGACCTCCACGACCAGGACCGATCCGCCGTTCATGGTGACGGCCAGCGGCTGGGCCCCGCCCATGCCGCCCAGGCCGGCGGTCAGCGTCAGGGAGCCGGCCAGCGACCCCGAGAAGCGCTGCTCGGCGATCGCCGCGAACGTCTGGTAGGTCCCCTGCAGGATGCCCTGGGTGCCGATGTAGATCCACGAGCCGGCGGTCATCTGGCCGTACATGGTCAGCCCGGCGGCCTCCAGCTCCCAGAAGTCCTCCCACGTGGCCCACTCGGGGACCAGCAGGCTGTTGGCGATCAGCACCCGGGGCGCCACGGGGTGGGTGGTGAACACCCCCACCGGCTTGCCCGACTGCACCAGCAGCGTCTCGTCGCCCCGCAGATCCCGCAGCGTCGCCACGATGGCGTCGAACGCCTCCCAGCTGCGCGCGGCGCGGCCCTGCCCGCCGTAGACCACCAGGTCGTCGGGGCGCTCCGCGACGTCCGGGTCCAGGTTGTTCTCCAGGCATCGCAGCGCCGCCTCCGCCAGCCAGTCGTGGCAGCGCAGGTCGGCGCCGCGGGCCGCCCGGACCGTCCGTGGCCGGCTCATGGGGTGCGTCCTTTCCGTCAGAAGAACAGGTGGCTGATGCCAGCCACCAGCGGGATCCCGATGGCCGTGCGCAGCAGGAACAGCAGCACGCAGTCCGTCAGGGTGACCGGGATGTCGACCTCCAGCAGCAGCGGGATGACCGCCGAGAAGAACAGCAGCTGGCTGATCGACAGCACCGCCACGTAGAACTTGGCGGCGACGGCGGCCTCGGTCGACAGCAGCGCCGGCAGGAACATCTCCGTGACGCCGATCAGCGACGCCGGCGCGAGCGTGCCCACGTCGGGCAGGCCGAGCAGGGACAGGACCGGCTGCAGCGGCCGGCCCAGCCAGGTGAACACCGGGGTGTGCTCGGCCAGCAGGATGGCCAGCAGCCCGATGGCCAGGATGGTCGGCAGGATCAGCAGCGACAGCTTGAACCCGTCGACGAGCCCCCTCCACAGCTCGGTGGCCGCGCCGCGGGCCCGTGCCGCCGACGACAGGCCCTCCTCCACCGCGTGGCGGAACAGGCCGCCGGTGTACTCGCGCTCGCCGACGGGCTCGGCGGCGTAGCGGTCGGGCTTGCGCGACAGCGGGGGGATCCGGCAGAGCACGGCGCCCAGGACGACCATGACCACCGTGACCGACGCGAAGATGATCGGGAAGTACGGGAGCAGACCCAGGGTCGACGCCACGACGGCGAAGAAGCCCATGCTCACCGTGGAGAAGCAGGTCGAGATGGTGGTGGCCTCGCGCGCGGAGTAGCGGCCCTCCAGGTACAGCCGGTTGGTGACGTAGATGCCGACCGAGTAGCTGCCGACGAACGACGCGATCGCGTCCAGCGCCCCGCGGCCGGGGACGCGGAACAGCGGGCGCATCACCGGGCGGGCCAGGGTGCCCAGGAACTCCACGCCGCCGTAGGAGACCAGCAGCGTGATGAACACCGCGCCGAGCGGCACGATGGTCGCCACCGACGCGACCAGGGTGTTGAACATCAGCCCGCCGGTCGAGTCGGTCAGGATCACCTCCGGGCCGACCCCCAGGTAGATGAGCACCGCCGCGACGGCGCCCAGCAGGCGGAAGCCGAGGAACGCCGGCCCCGTCCGGTAGTAGGAGGCGTCGAGGCGACCGGCGGCGACTCCGCGGGCCTGCAGCTCGGCCAGCACGGTCAGGGCCGCCGACAGCAGGATGACGACCAGCGAGTACAGCGCCACCACCCGCGGCACGCCCTCCATGATCCCCGACACCACCACGTCGAACGGGATCGTCCACTCCCCGCCGACGCGCACGGGAACGAGGAAGAACGCCCCACCGACGACCGTGGCGGTCAGGAACCGCACCAGCGCCCGTCGCTGCGGGACGGTGCGCTGCGAGGCGGACGGGTCGGCGGTCACGGCATCCTCCTCTCCAGGGCGAGGCCCCTGCTTACCACCACTGGACGACGGTGCCCACCCCCCGCTCCTCGGCGCGGCACAGGATCAGGTGGGCGACAGCCAGGTCGGTCGTGGCCAGGCCGCGGTGCCAGAACAGGGTCCGCTCCGAGTCCGACTCCCGGCCGGGCCTGTGGCCCGCGACGATGTCGCCCAGCTCGGCGTGCAGCGTCTCGCGGGTGAGCAGCCCCTCGTCGACGTGGGCGCGCAGCGCCCCGAACGGCCCGGCGTGGGCCTGGCCCCAGTCGTCGACGACGATCTTGTCCATGACCCCCGTCAGCGACCGCTCCACCGCGCTGACCGTCCCGTAGGGCACCACGCACGTGCCCGGGGTGATCCAGTCGGTGCGCACCAGCACGGTCGGCTCGGTCAACCGCGAGGCCTCGACCATGATGTCCGCCCCGACGAGCGCCTCCCGGCAGGTGGCCACCGCCCGCACGGACTTGCCGAGCTCATCGCTCAGCCGGGCCGCGAACCGGGTCCGGGACTCCTCGCGCCGGCTGGTCACGCGGATCTCGGCGAAGCCGAACATGTCGTCGAGCATCGTGACGTTCCACCAGGCGGTGCCCCGCGCGCCGATATGGCCCAGCACCCGGGCGCCACGGCGGGCCAGGTGGCGCGCGCCCAGCGCGGTGACCGCCCCGGTGCGCGCCGAGGTGAGCGCCGTCGCGTCGACTACCGCCCGCGGCACGCCGGTGTCGGGGTCGTACAACGTCACCAGCGCCGGCTCGCTGGGCAGCCCCAGGCGGTGGTTGGCGACGAAGTCCCCGACCACCTTGACCCCGGCGACGCGCTGGGGCCCCAGGTGCCCGCGCAGGACGTTGAAGTGACCGGCGCCGTCGTTGGGGGGCCGCAGGTGCACCCGCGGCTCGAGGACCACGTCGCCGTCGCCCTGGGCCCGCACCGCCGCCTCGACGGCGCCCAGGACCGCCGGGCGTGGCAGCCCGAGGCGCTCGACGTCGCGCGCGGACACCAGCCGCAGGGTCGCCCCGGACATGCCTGGCGCCGCTACCCCTCGATGAGGCCCTGTTCCTTCAGGTAGTCGCGGGCGACGGCCGCCGGGTCCCTCTTGTCGATCTCCACCTGCTTGTTCAAGTCGGTCAGGTCCTCGGTCGTCAGGACCCCGGACACCTCGTTCAGCGCCGTCTCCACCTCCGACGTCAGCGAGTCCTCGGCGATGACCGGCACGATCTCCTGGGCCGGCGCGAGGTCCTTGTCGTCCTCCAGCAGCACCCAGTCGCGCGCCTCGATGATCCCCTGCGTGGTGAACACCCGCGCAACGTCGACGTCGCCGCTCTGCAGCGCCTCCCACGTCACCGGGCCCGCCGTGTCCAGCGGCACGAACTTGGCGAACTCGATCCCGTAGACCCTCTTCAGCCCGGGCAGCCCGACCTCGCGGGTCTCCATCTCCGGCGGGCCGCCGACGCTCATGTCGCCGGCGACCGGCTCCAGGTCGGAGTAGGTCTCAAGGTCGTGCTCCTCGGCGGTCTCGGGCAACACCGCCAGGCCGTCCTTGTCCTGGGCCTCCGACGGCTCCAGGGCCACCAGACCGTCGGGCAGCTCCTCCTGCAGCGCCTCGTACACCGCGTCCGGCTCGGTCACGGTGCTCTCGCCCGCCACGAAGTCCAGCAGGGCGCCGGTGTACTCCGGCAGCAGGTTGATCTCGCCGCTCTTCAGCGCCGGGAACACCACCTCGCGCGAGCCAAGGTTCAGCCGGGTCCTCGTCTTCACCCCGGCGTCCTCCAGCACCTGGGCGTACATGTTCGCCAGCACGAGCTGCTCGGGGAAGTTGGCCGACCCGACGATGATGGGGCCTCCTCCCCCGCCACCGTCACCGCCGCCGCCGCCTTGCAGGGCGTCGCCGCCGGCGCACGCGCCGGTCAGCACGGCCAGCAGCACTACGACGGCTCCCAGGGTGCTGCGTCGGAATCGCATGACGGTGTTCCTTTCGTCCTGTGGCACGGGGAGTGGTGGGGTGAACCCGGGGGCTCGCGGCTGTCGGGGTCAGGTCAGCTTGGCGTCGACGGCGGCCTGTCGGCTGCGCGCCTGCAGTCCCGGGGGGACGACGAGGCGCTGCACCCGGGCCAGCACGAGCTCCGTGGCCAGCGCCAGGAGCGCGACGAGGATCGCCCCGCCGACGACCTGGTTGAGCACCTGCTGGGACAGCCCGTCGAAGATGTAGCGGCCCAGCCCGCCCAGCCCGATGTAGGCCGCGAGCGTGGCGGTGGCGACCACCTGCACGGCCGAGGTGCGGATGCCGGCCATGATCAGCGGCATCGCGACCGGGATCTCCACCTCGCGCAGCACCTGCCAGCCGGTCAGGCCCATGCCGGCGGCCGAGTCGGTCACGGCCGGGGCCACCGAGCGCACCCCGACGTAGGTGTTGGTGACGATGGGGGGCAGCGCGAGGGCGACGAGCATGATGACGGCAGGCACCGGGTCGATGCCGAAGACGAAGAAGAACAGCACGATGATCCCGAAGCTGGGGATGGCCCGGCCGACGTTCGTGGTGTTCACCGCCACCGTGCCCCCCCGCCCGGTGTGGCCCACGGCGAGCCCGATCGGCAGGCCCACGGCCACCGCGATCGTGGTCGCCGCGACCGTGTAGAGCAGGTGCTCCAGGACCCGGGCCGGGATGCCGCCGGCGCCGGTCCACTGCGCCGGGGCGGTGAACCAGTCGAGCAGCTGCGCGGCGATCTCCATCGTCAGGCCCGTCCCGCGCGCCAGGGCGTGAGCGCCTTCTGCCCCGCCAGCAGGACCAGGTCGGCCGCGACGGCGAAGGCGACCGACAGGACCACGCCGACGACGACCGACGTGGGGAAGAACAGCGTGAAGCCGTCGACGATGAGCCGGCCCAGGCCGCCGGCGCCGATCAGCGCGGTGATGGTGACCAGCCCCACTGTGGTGACCGTGGCGATGCGCAGCCCGGCCACGATGACCGGCAGGGCCAGCGGAAGCTCCACGCCGAACAGCTGACGCCCGCGCGTGTAGCCCATCGCCTCGGCCGCCTCGCGGACGTCGGGGTCGACGCCGTCGAGTCCCTCCACGGTGTTGCGGATGAGGATCAGCAGCGTGTAGATCGTCAGCGGCACGATCGCCGTCAGCGGACCCAGGCCGGTGACGGGGATCAACAGCACGAACAGCGCGATCGACGGGATCGTGAACAGCATGCCGGTGAGGCCCAGCAGCGGCCCGTACAGGCGCCGCCAGCGGATCGCCGCCAGCGACATGGGAAAGGCAAGGGCGAAGCCGGCCGCGACCGGCACAGCGGTGAGGAACAGGTGCTGCAGCGCGTAGCCGCGGATCTGCCCGAGGTTCTCGCCCACCCAGGCCCAGTCCATCAGCGCAGCTCCTCGGACAGCAGCTCCCGGGTGAGCAGCCCCTCGTAGCGGTCGCCGTCGCCCAGGCGCACCGCCACACCGTGACGCGAGATCACCAGCGCGTTGAGCGCCGTCCGCAGCGAGTCGTCGGCGCGCACCGCGAGCTCGAAGTCGCGCAGCTCGACGCCGTCGACCGAGCCACGCCCGTCCAGGTCGTCCAGCCGGGCCCAGCCGCGCGTCCGGCCGTCGTCGTCGACCACGACGACCCAGTCGCTGTCGTGCGCGTCGGCGACCCGCCGCACCTCGTCGACGCCCGCACCGAGGGACACGACCGGGCCGCGGTCCGCCTCGACCTGCGAGACCGGGATGAGGGCCAGGCGCTTGAGGCCCCGCTCGGCGCCGAGGAAGTCGGCGACGAAGTCGTTGGCCGGCTCGGCGAGCAGGTCCTCGGGGGTCGCTAACTGCTGCAGGTGGCCACCCTGTGACAGGATCGCGATGCGGTCGCCCATCTTGATCGCCTCGTCGATGTCGTGGGTGACGAACACGATCGTCTTGCGCACCTCCGACTGCAGCCGCAGGAACTCGTCCTGCAGGCGGGTGCGCACGATCGGGTCGACGGCGGCGAACGGCTCGTCCATCAGCATCACCGGCGGGTCGACCGCCAGGGCCCGGGCCACCCCGACGCGCTGCTGCTGGCCCCCCGACAGCTGGTGGGGATAGCGGTCGCCGACGTCGTCGGGCAGGCCCACGGTCACGATCAGCTCGTCGACCCTGGCACGGATGCGGTCGTCGTCCCACCCCTCCAGCTTGGGCACGGTCGCCACGTTCTGGGCGATCGTGCGGTGAGGGAACAGCCCGATGCCCTGAATGACGTAGCCGATGCCTCGGCGCAGCCGCGGCGGCGACGTCTGCATGATGTCCTCGCCGTTGACCGAGACCCGGCCGTCGGAGGGCTCGATCATGCGGTTGACCATGCGCAGGATGGTCGTCTTGCCACACCCCGACGGGCCGACCAGCACGACGACCTCGCCCTCGGGCACCTGCAGGTCGAGCTCGTCGACCGCGGTCGTGCCGCCCGGGAACTGCTTGGTCACGGACTCGAACGTGATCAACGCGGAACCCCTTGCCGCGGCGCCGCCGGTGGCGCCAACCTCACGCGCCTGTCGCGGATGAAGCTTGTCCCGGTGATCACACGACGGACAAGGGGCGGCGGCGGCCGCGGAGACCCTCGGACCCGCCGCCGGCCTGTCGCCGACTCGACGCATCCGCGAGCCCGTCACCGCGTTCGGCGCCACCCGGTGCACGTGTCACCGCGCTGGGCTCCCGACGGCAGTCTATGCGGACGCGGTCGCCGCGGGCCACATCTTCGGGGCCCCGGGCCGCCGTGTCCCCGACTACGCTCGGCCCGGATGGTCACCGTGTCCGGTCCGACCGACCTCACCGTCGAGGTCGTCGAGCGCGTCGCTTGGGACGGCGAGCGCCTGGCGCTGCACCCCGACGCGCTCGCGAGGGTCGCGGCCGGGCGGGCGGCGGCGCTGGCCGCGCTGGACGCCGGGCCCGTCTACGGCGTCACGACCGGGATGGGCCACCTGGCCGACCGACCGCTGGACGCCGCCGAGCGCGCCGCCCACCAGCGC
>JALYGZ010000278.1 GCA_030776845.1 Actinomycetota bacterium | reverse complement strand
CGCCAGCACCGTTCGCCGCTGGGAGCACGAGATCCTGGCCTACTTCAGCACCGGCGGCGCCTCCAACGGACCCACCGAGGCGGTCAACCTGCTGATCAAAAAGATCAAGCGCGTCGGCCACGGCTTCCGCAACTTCGACAACTACCGGCTGCGCCTGCTGCTGCACTGCGGCGTCGACTGGCAAGATCAACCCACTGCGCGCCTCAGGAAGCGATCACCACGCTTGGCGGCGTAGACCCACTTTACTTCCACGGCCTCACACCTCGACATAACACTGCATTGTCATGCTCGACAGGACCTGTTCGATCGTGCGATGTCCACCCCGGAAGCAACTTGTACCATGCGGCCCTGCAGTGCCGGTGCAGGTCGCACGAGCCCCATGTTCACCGCCTCGGAAGCCGGCCTCTCCAACGACACGGTCTCGGCAGCACGCTCGGTGGTGCGGATGGGTTGGGAAGCCTGGGTCACGCTCGCGGTGGTCGCCGGCACCGTGTACGTGCTGGCGCGCGAGCTCGCCTCACCCGCGCTGACCGTGCTGGGCGCCACGGTGTCGTTGCTTCTGGCGGGTGTCATCGACTCGACGCAGGCCTTCGCCGGCTTCTCCAACGAGGCTCCCATCACCGTGGCGGCCCTGTACGTGTTGGCACGCGCGGTGCAGCTCACCGGCGCGCTGGAGCCGATGGTGCAGCGGATGATGGGCGAGCGCGGGGGTCGCCGGCAGCTGATCCGCGTCGTCGCCCCCACCGCCGTGGCGTCGGCGTTCCTGAACAACACGCCGATCGTCGCGATGGTCGCCCCCTCGGTCGCAGACTGGGCCGACCGCCACGGCGTGCCGGCCTCCCGATTCCTCATCCCGGTGAGCTTCGCCGCGGTGCTCGGCGGCTCCGTCACGCTCATCGGCACGTCGACCAACCTGGTCGTCTCGGGCCTGCTCACCGACCGGGGGGAGCCCCCGCTCACCATGTTCGAGCTTACGCCGGTGGGCGGCCCCATCGCGGTCGTCGGCTGCCTGCTGCTGGCGACGCTGTCGTCGCGGCTGCTGCCGGACCGCAAGGCCGCGCGCGACACGTTCGAGGAGGGCGCCCGGGAATTCAGCGTCGGGATGCGGGTCATCCCCGGTGGGCCGCTGGAGGGCAGGTCGGTCGAGGAAGCGGGCCTGCGCAACCTGCAGGGTGTCTACCTCGTGCAGGTGGACCGCGACGGGCACGAGCTGGCGCCGGTGGCGCCTTCGGAGGTGCTGCGGGGCGGCGACGTGCTCACCTTCGTCGGCAGGGTGGACCAGATCGTGGACCTGCAACGCATGCGAGGCCTCGTCGCCTCCGAGGGCCACCACTTCGAGCAGCTCGGCGGGCGCAACGGCCACCAATTCTACGAGGCGGTCGTCGGCAGCGAGTCACCAGTGCTCAACCGGACCCTCGCCGAGGTCGACTTCCGTGGCCGCTACCAGGCGGCGGTCCTGGCGATCCACCGCGCCGGCCAGCTTGTGGACGCGAAGCTCGGCCAGGTCCGGCTGCGGCTCGGCGACACGCTGCTGCTGGTCGCCGACGAGGACTTCCGGGAGCGGCACCGCGACGGCCGCGACTTCCTGCTGGTGGCACGCCACGGCGGCAGGCCCCCGGCGCGCAGCCGCAAGGCGCCGCTGGTCGGCGCGATCACGTTCCTGCTCGTGTTCGTCGCCGGCGCGGGGCTGCTGCCCGTCCTGCAGGCGGCCCTGGCGGCGGTACTCGCGCTGCTGGCCAGCGGGGCGCTGTCGCTGCGGGAGGCCCGCCAGGCGATCGACGTCGACGTGCTGGTCGTCATCGCGGCCGCCTTCGGCCTGGGCACGGCCATCAGCGAGAGCGGCCTCGGTGACGCGCTGGCCGGGGGGCTGCTGCAGGTGGCTGAGCCGTTCGGCCCCGTGGCGGCCCTGGCGGGGGTGCTGGTCGCGACCCTGGCGCTCACCGAGGCGGTCTCCAACAACGCGGCCGCGGTGCTCGCCTTCCCGCTGGCGATGTCGACGGCCGCGGCGATCGGCGCCGACCCCCGCCCGTTCGCGATCGCGGTGACCCTGGGCGCGAGCCTGTCGTTCCTCACCCCGATCGGCTACCAGACGAACCTGATGGTCTACGGCCTCGGCGGCTACCGCTTCGGCGACTACGCCCGCGCCGGCTTCCCGCTCAACCTCATGGTGATCGTGCTGTCCCTGGTGCTCATCCCGAGCGTCTGGCCCCTGTGACGACAAGCCCACCCGCCCAGCCCTTCAAACGGGGGCGTGCATCGGTCATGCTGTGGTCGTACGCGGCCGCCGGCAGACGAGGGCCAACACCATGGTGGATGTCCCCGCCGAGGACGAGCTGACCGTCGTCCGGGACGACCAGGAGACCGACGACCGGGCGCGTCCGGAGCCCTCGCCTGCCAGGGCCGACGAGCTCGAGTCGCTGCGCGACGAGTTCGTGGAGGGCTTCAACGCCCGGGACCTGGAGGCGCTGCTGGCGCTGGTGGCGCCTGACGTGGAATGCCCCGACGTCCTGGCCGGCGACGGGTGGGAGGCGCTGGCCGAGGAGCTGGCGGCGATCTGGGAGCGCTCCCCCGCGGCACTGCTGACCCGGGGCTTCCTCGACGATGCTCCGTGCGCCATCGCCTGGCTGCCCGACGAGGAGGGCGGCTGGTCCCGCGCGGCGCTGGTGTGCCTGGAGTGCGACGACGGTGGCATCACGCTGTTCGCCCTTCCCGACGACCCCGACGCCCTCGAGCGGGCCGAGGGCGAGGAGCCCATGGGCGATGAGCTGTAGGAGTGGCAGGACTGGGCCGAGTGGGACCGAGGCGAGGAGAGCAGCCCGTCGGTCCCTCGCTCCCGGCGCTGACCGTCAGGCGGGCGGGAGAGCCAGGAGCCCGTCGACGACCTCGACCAGCTCGGCGCCGGACACGTCGGGCTCCTCGAAGCCGGGCAGGAACGACCCCTCCATGCGGTTGGCGTAGCCGGTCACCAGCCCGGCCCGGTTGGCGCCGTGGATGTCCCAGGAGTGGACCGAGACCAGCGCCAGCCGCCGGGGCTCGACGCCCAGGTGGCGCGCCGCCATGTGGTACGGCTCGGGTCGCGGCTTCCACAGGCCCACCTCGTCGACCGACAGGCGCGCATCGACCAGTCCGTCCAGCCGCGCGTGCTCCAGCATGGCCCCCACCGTCTCGGCGTGGCCGTTGGTCAGCGTGACGACCGGGAGGCCCTCCTCCCGCAGCCGCCGCAGGGCCGGCTCGGCGTCGGGCTGGGCGTCCAGCTCGGCGAAGTGGCTCAGGACGGCGTCGACGCGGTGCACGTCGGCGTCCAGGCCCTCGGCGTCCAGCAGGTGCGCCAGGTGGCCCGCCGCCAGAGCCCGGAACGGGTGATAGTCGCCCGTGGCGGCCAGGGCGAGGCCGTCGCGCAGGACGCGCGTGAACCAGATCTGCAGGGCGCCGTCGGCAAGCCCGGCGTCGGCGAGGCGCTCGCCCATGCGCTCCAGCGAGAAGAGCGTCTCGTTGACGTCGAAGGCGACGGCGGTGGGACGGTCGGACATGGGGCTGACTCCTCCTTGGCGGGGTCACGGCCGCGGCGGGGGGTTCCCGTCCCGACACGCGTACCCGGGCGTCGACCGTCGTCACCCCCCGCTGCGCACGAACACCGGGTGCAGGTCCAGTGTGGCAGCTCTTTCAGCGCGTCCCGGTCGACCGACGGGGACCCCCGGAAGCCGGTCAGCAGGGGATGACCGCGCAAAGAGGTGAGCATGTCTTCCGCGGCGACGTCGGTGAGCGGGTGGATGCGGGCGCTGACGCCCAACAGCTCCATGAGCGAGCCCCCCAGGCCCGCCGTCAGGACATGGCCGAACGTCGCGTCGTGGCGAGCGCCCACGACCATCTCGACGCCCTCGGTAACCATGCCCTGGACGAGCAGGCTCTGTCCGACCGCGTCACTCCATCCCGTGACGACGCAGCTCGTCGAGCACGGCGCGCGCCGCCGCGACGGCCTCCTCGGGCGATCCCAGACCCAGGCGCACGCCGCCGAGCTCGGACTTGCGCACCGGCGCGGCGTGTCTTGACGGCCACCGGTCCGCCGAGCTCACGCTGGGCCAGCGCCGCCTGTCCGGGGTCCCGGACGACCCGGGCGTCCGCGGTGGTGATGCCGTAGGCGCGCAGCAGGCGCTCGGACCGCAGGCGTCCAGCCACGCGTCGCCGGCCCGGTCGGGCAGGGCTTCGTCGACGACCTCGCGGGCCGCCCGGGGATCGGCGTCGGTGACCCGCACGACGTGTCCCAGCGGATGCGTCCGCCACAGCCCGTAGCGGGTGGCGTGGCCCAGCGTCCCGGCCGCGGTCTCCGGGAAGCGGAAGGTGGGCACGCCGCCCGGTGCAGGCGGTCCGGCGCGTCCCGCTCGGTCATGAACACGCCGACGATCACGGCGGAGTCGCCGACCTCCTCGTTGACGGCGACGACCTGCTCGCCACGTCCTCGGCGCGGGTCAGGGTCGGTGAGACGAAGATGACCAGCAGGCTGTCGACGCCCGGGTCGCTCGCCAGCAGCCGCATCGCGTGCCCGGAGCTCCCGCGCCGACGCGGAGGCGATCATGTCGACCGGGTTGTCCCCCCACACGACGGGTGGCGGTCCGTCGTGCAGTCGCCAGGTCGTCGCGGCCGCCAGCTCAGGCAGGCGAAGACCGTTGGCCCGGCAGGCGCGGGCGGCCAGGACGCCCGGCCGCGGCCGTTCGCCGGCACCGCCACCCGGTCGTTGCGCGGCACGGGCTGCCTCGACACGACGGCGGCGACGTTGAACAGCTCGTCCAGCGTCTCGACGCGGATGACGGCGACCTGGCGGAACAGGCCCTCGACGGCGACGTCGCCTATGCTCCGGCGCGACGGCCACGATGGGCTGGGCCCGGGCGACGCGGCCACCGTGGAGAAGGACGCATGCACCACCGAGCCCTCGTAGGTGACCCGCTGGTCGAGGCCGGCGTCGGGCACCATCCGCAGCATGCGGTCGTTTCGCCGGTGAACTCGCTGACCCCGAGGTCCTCGGCGGGCCGGGCCAGCCGCCGCAGCACAGCGGTGCCGATGCCCCGCTTCTGCTCGGCGTCCTCGACGAGCACGGTGAACTCGGCCCTGCCCGGGTCGTGCTCGTAGCGGTCGAAGTGCGCGACCCCAACGATGCGCCCGGCGATCTCGGCCACGAGCGCGAAGCGTCGCCGCATGTCCAGCTCCGTGAAGTGGCGCATCGCCTCCTCGTCCATGCGGCGGGGGTCTCCGGCGACAGTCGGTCCCGCATCTGCAGCATGCGCCCGGTGTCGTCGGGGCGGATGGGGCGGATGGGGACCCTCCGCCGGTCGCGCAGCACGGCGTCGCCTGCATAGCGGCTCAGCTCGGGGCTCGTCACCTGGCTTCCACCGGAGGTCGGGACCGCCCGATACCCTTCCCCCGTGCGGCGGAGGAAGCGGATGCCCGAGGGGCTGCGGCCCGCATGGGAGGACTTCGGCGCCCAGGCCGAGCGCGTGGAGGCGGCCCGGCGGGCCCTGCTTTCGTGCCTGCCCGTGGGCCGCGTGGACCCCGCGCCGGTCCCCGTGGGGCTCGAGCTGCTGCGCGACGAGTTGACCCACGTGGCCGGTCAGCTGCACCGGTGGCACACCGAGGAGGTCGACGACGCCTGGCGCGGCTGCCGCGAGGCGGTCGCCCAGTCGCTGCGCGCCGTGGACCACGCCCACCGGACCGCCACGACCAGCACCGAGCTGGAGGAGGTCCTCGGTGCGGTGGGCGAGGTCGTCGAGCCACTCGACGCCTGGGCGGACGCCGAGCGCCGCTGGCTGCGCCTGCGACGCTAGCCGCCCGGCGGTCAGGCGGACGGGTCCACCCGCCCGCGCCATCCTTTGAGCCGCGACCGGCGCCGCTTGGTCCGGAGGCGGTCCTCCCGGGCCGTGCGGGTCGGGCGGGTCGGCCGCCGGGGGCGCGGACGGCTGAGCGCCTCGGTCACCAGCCGGGAGAACCGGTCGAGGACGGCCTCCCGGTTGCGCAGCTGCGAGCGGTGCTCCGACGCGCGCAGCACGAGCACGCCCTCCTTGTTGACGCGGCCCGCGAGCCGGGAGCGCAGACGGCGTTTCTGGGCCGGCGTGAGCGCACCGCTCGCCTCCACGTCGAAACGCAGCTCGACCTGGCTGGAGGTGGTGTTCACCGACTGACCGCCCGGGCCGCTGGAGCGGGAGAACCGCAGCACGAGCTCGTCGTCGGGGATCGACACGGTGCGCGACAGGCGCACGGTCCCGGCCTCCTGTGTCGGCGATGTCTGCACCCGTCGATATTCCCATCTTCCGCGCGACCCACCTGGGGGGTCCCGGCGCGGCACGACCCCCGCAGAGCCCGCTCACCCGGCGCAGCGCCATGCCGGGGGCGGCCGTGGCGTCCTGCGGCACCCGTACAGCTCGGCGACGATGCGGAGCACGAGCTCGTCGGCCAGCTCCCCGGCCCGGGCCGACGCCCGGTAGTCCAGGCCGTCGGCCACCACCGCCAGGTACACGCGCTCCCCGCCGGGCCCCACGACGCTGCCGGCCAGCGCCCGCACG
>JALYGZ010000277.1 GCA_030776845.1 Actinomycetota bacterium | reverse complement strand
GTGCGGACATGAGGACGGCCGAAGCGACGGCCGCCACGTCCGGCGGCCGGCACGGCCGGCGGGCCCGCTGGGCGCTGCTGCTGCTGGTCGGCGTCGCCGCGGCCCTGACCGCGGCCGTCCTCGGCGCGGGGTTCGGCCGGGATCCGTCGGTGGTCGACTCCGTCCTGCTCGACGGGCCGGCGCCGCCGCTTGCCGGGCCGACGCTGGGCGGTGGCCGGTTCGACCTCGGCGAGCACCGCGGCGAGGTGGTACTCGTCAACGTCTGGGCCTCCTGGTGTGGGCCCTGCCGGCGCGAGTATCCGGTGCTGGCCGAGGCCGACCGCAGGCTGTCTCCGCTCGGACTCCAGATCGTCGGCATCAACACCCAGGACACGGTCGAGGACGCCACCGCCTTCCTGGAGGAGATGGGTGGCGAGAACTTCCCCAGCGTGCTGGACCCGCAGGGTCGCCACGCGGTCGAATGGGGCACGTTCGGCGTCCCGGAGACCTTCGTCGTCGACCGCGACGGCCGGCTTGTGGCCAAGCGCGTCGGGGAGCTGTCCCCGGAATGGATCAACGAGCAGGTCGTCCCCCTGCTCGGGCAGCGATGAGCCGACGTCTCGTCGCCGCCGCCCTCGTCGCGCTGCTGGTCGCAGTGGCGGCGGCGGGGCTGTGGCGCGCGGCCACGGCGGCTTCCCCGGTGAGCCACGAGGCCAGGGTGGAGGCCACCGCGGCCACCCTGCGCTGCCCCGTCTGCCAGGGGCTGTCGGTCGCGGATTCGCCGTCGAAGATGGCACAGGGGATGCGCTCGATCATCGACGAGCAGCTCGCGGCGGGGCGCACCCCCGACCAGGTCCGGGACTGGTTCGTCGATCGCTACGGACCGTGGGTCCTGTTGTCGCCGTCGCCGTCCGGGCTGGGATGGCTGGTGTGGCTCCTGCCGGTCGCCGCGGTGACCGCCGGCGCGACGGTCGCCGTCGTGCTCGCCCGTCGACGGCGCAGGCGACCGGCCGTCTCCCCCGACGACCTGCTGACGGCCGAGAGAGTGCTCGCGGCCCACGAGTCCGGCGAGCTCGCGCCCGGGGACACTATGGCCGGCGAGCGTCTCGAGTCCGCGATCGCCATGGTCGAAGCCGTGCGGCATGACCAGATGGCCTCGCCGGCCTCGCACACCCTCGCCCTGGGCCGCGTCGCGGAGGCCGCCCGCGCGGTCGAGGCCGAGCGGGACCCGGTGGACGGACCACACGACCGCCCGGGGTCCGCGCGGTCGTATGGACGTGGGAGGACCCTGCGACGTGTGCCCGTGTCACTGCGGTGGGCGGGGCTCACGGGCGTGTTCCTGCTGGCCCTGGCCGGCTTGCTCGTCGCCAACGTGGCGCCGCGGGGCGATGGCACGCCCGCAACGGGCAGCCTGCCCGGGCAGGAGGAGGTCGCGGATGCGGGCAGCGAGCTCGACCGGTTGCGCGCGGGGGTCTCACAGAACCCGCAGGACACCCAGACGAGGCTCGCCCTGATCGGCCGGCTGCTGCGCGCAGGGCACACGGACGAGGCCCGTACCCACATCGCCGAGGTGCTGGAGGCGAGCCCCGGGAACCCGGACGCGCTGTTGCTGCTGGGGCTCGCGCAGGTGCAACAGGCCGACCCCGGTGCCCGATCGACCCTGCGGCGCTTCCTGTCGGTCGCGCCACCCGGTCATCCCGGCATCCCGGTTGCCGAGGGCCTGCTGAGGCAGGGCAACGCCCAATGACCCGCGTGGTCCGGCTCCTCCTGTTGCTCGCCGTGGCGGGATGCGCCGGGACGGCGCCGTCTGATACGGGTCCCGCCGCGAGCCAGGCCCGCGTCGGCCTGACCGAGTGGGAGGTCGCCACCTCGGCGTCCGCGCTCTCCCAGGGGCCCGTGAGGCTGAGGGTGACGAACGCGGGCGCCACCGCCCACAACCTCGTGATCTCCGGCGAGGACGGCCGTGTCGAGAGCCCGCTGCTGGCCCCCGGTGAGCAGGCCAGCATCGCGGTCGACCTGGCCGGGGAGGACGAGGTCCTGCTCTGGTGCGATGTGCCTGGCCACCGTGAGCAGGGCATGGAGCGCGCTGTGCCGGTGGGGCGATGACGAGTCTCGGCCGCCGCAGGGCTGTGCCCCGCTTGATGGTCGACCACTCGCACGTGGCTCGAGGACGAGACCCACGAGATCGCCGACGACCGCCAAGGCTGAGGCCTCTTTCCCGGGCGGTCCCTCCGGCAGACGGCGCCAACTCCGGCCGAGCGCAGGGCGGCTCCACCACCCTCACCCGACCAGCCTCGCGAAGCGAGACGTCCGCGCGTCAAGGTCGTAGGTCGCTGCGCTCCGGGCGCTCGGGAGCCATCACGCCGGACCCGTCCGGGGCACGTACATGATGACGGCCACCCCGATGAGGCAGACCGCAGCACCGATCAGGTCGTAGCGATCGGGCCGGAACCCGTCGAAGACCATCGCCCAGGCCAATGAGCCGGCCACGAACACTCCCCCATATGCCGCCAGGATCCGGCCGAAGTGCGGGGACGGCTGTAGCGTGGCCACGAACCCGTAGGCCCCCAAGGCGGCAATCCCCGCCACAATGAACAGCAGCCCCTTGCGCTCGCGAACACCCTCCCAGACCAGATAGGCACCACCGATCTCGGCGACGGCGGCGACGACGAACAGCCCGACGGACGTGATGACGGTCATGCCGGTGACCGTAACCGAGCCGTGCGGGCGGACGGGACCGCCTCCACGAGGCCCCGCCACAGCCTTGGGCGGACGTCGGCAGGATCCCGTCCATGTCGAAGCCCTGCGACCTGTCGAAGTGAGACTGATCGGGTCCGGTGATGTCGAGGGTGACCGCCGCTGCGCTGACGACGATGGTGAAGGTCAAGAACGCACAGCACGTCTGCTCGCTGTCGGCCAGGCGGCTGATGGCAGCGACGTCGACGTCCCGGGAGAACCGGACGCGCATCCCGTCAGGCATCGCTTCTCGGCCGACCGCGGCGTCGACCAGGTCGCGCCAGTCGGTGATGCGCTCCTCGACCCGGTCGGGCTCGAGCGTGCAGGCGATGTCGGGGTGGCTCGCCCCGGCCAGCGGCACCTCCGCCGCGTGGCAGGCGTCAGCTACCGAAACCCCTCGGCCTTCCGGTCATCGACGCAGCGGTAGCGGATCACCGCGTCGACTCGGTCACCCAGAAGGCCGTCGTTCGTGTGAGCAGGTCTCGTTCCATCCGCAGCCGCGCGTTCTCGGCCTCCAGCTCGCGCAGCCGGGCGCGCTCGTCGCTGGTCAGCCCCTTGCGCTCGCCGCGGTCGACGCGGTTCTGCTTGACCCAGTTGCCCAACGTGGAGTCATAGATCCCCAGCTCATCGGCGACCGTGGCGACCCGTCTGCCAGTCGTGCGGACCAACTCCACGGCGTTGCGCTTGAACTCGTCGGTGAACTTCCGTCGGGTGCGTTTGCCCTGTCCCATGCAGGTCCCATGCAGACATCCTCTCACTGGAGGTGTTCTGCCACATGGGGGAGGTCCAACAGGGGGGTCGTCAGCTTTCGACTGCCGTAGAGGGTCAGTTGTCACGCGCCGGATCTGTCCATCACCTGAGCCCAATCGGGCTCGTCGTCGAGCACGACGCAACATCGACAGGTCCTGAACCGGTCTGTCCCGGTGAAGGCGGCGGTCAGCGTCTCGGCGGTCATGGTTCATGGTGCAGGGTCTCCCGCATCGTGCGCCCGGCGAGGAGCCCGCTGGCGAGGGTGAGGGCACCGGCGACGTGGACGGCCGAGACGAGGTCGAGCAGGGCGACGACTGTGCCGGCCATCAGGGCGCCGATGGCGTAGCCGAGGTCGCGCCACGTGCGGTAAACGCCCACGGCGCTCGCACGCCAGTCAGGTCGCGCTTCGTCGCTGACGGCGGCGAGGAGCGCGGGGTAGACCATCGCGGTGCCGATTCCCAGCAGCGTCGACCCGGCGATGCCGGCCAGCAGCGGGCGGGACAGTCCGAGGCCGATGACAGCGTGGCCGGCGGCTTGAACGAGCATGCCCCACACGATGAGGGGCTTGCGGCCGATGCGGTCGGCCAGCGCCCCGGTGGCGAGCTGCCCCAGGCCCCATATGGCGGGGTAGACCGCCTTGATGAGGCCGATGTCGGCGACCCCGACGCCGAGGGTGGCGAACAGGATCGGGAAGACCGTCCACGACATGCCGTCGTTGAGGTTGTTCACCAGCCCGGCTTGGGACGCACCGAAGAGGGTGCGGTTGCGCCAGCTCGTCTCGGCCAGGACCCAGCGGGTGCTGGGCTGGGTTGAGTCACCCTCGTCGTCGTCGTGCAGGTCGGCCTCCTGCGCCGCGTGGGCGCTGGTATCGCGAACCGCGACGGTCGACAGGGCCAGTCCGAGGACCGCGTAGCCGATGCCGACGTAGAACGGTTCGGGGCGCAGGCCGGCGGCGGCGGCGATGTAGCCGGTGAGCAGTGCGGTCAGGCCGACGGCGCCGTAGCCGGCGGCCTCGTTCAGACCCATGGCCAGGCCGCGGGAGCGCGGGCCGACGAGGTCGATCTTCATGTTGACCGTCATGGACCAGGCCAGTCCCTGGTTGACTCCGAGGAGGACGTTCGCGGCCACGATCCACCCCCACGTGGGGGCGTAGGCGAGCAGGAACGGCACGGGCAGCCCGACGGCCCAGCCGGCGACCAGCACGTGCTTGCGGGTGAGACGGTCGGCGGCGACGCCCGCGACGAGGTTGGTGACAGCCTTCACGAGCCCGAAGACGATGACGAACGAGAACGTGAAGACGCCCGCCGGCATCCCGAATTCCCTGGTGGCGACGAGCGGTACGACGGTGCGCTCGAGGCCGACCATGCCTCCGACGAGGGCGTTGACGAGCACCAGCAGGGCGAACTGGCGCCAGTTCTGCCGCAGTCCTAGCCGGACCTGGCCCGCGACGACCGTGCCTATCCGCCGAGGCCCTCGGGACCGGCGGCGCTCCATTCGTCGGGCCCGTGCGGGTAGACGGCGACGTCGTCGTGGCCGGCGCGCTCGAGCACGCTCGCGGCGGTCATCGACCGCTGCCCGTGCATGCAGTGGGTGACGACGGAGCCCCGGGGCGCGCGTCCGGGGGCCGTCGCGAGCTCGCCGAGCTCGACGTGGGTCGCACCCGGGATATGGCCTGTCTCCCACTCCGAGGTCTGGCGTACGTCCAGCACCTGCCGATCGGCGACGGGCCGGTCGAGCAGCTCGACGGCGCTGGTGGCGCCGCCGGCCTCACGCCAGGCTTCGACCCCGCCCTCCAGCTCGCCGACGAGGTTCTCATAGCCGACGTTCAGGCACTGCCGGACGAGGTCGTCGCGGTCCTGGTCGTCGGCGAGCACGAAGGCCAGGGCGGCGTCGAGTTCGTCCACGAGCCAGCCGAGCCACACCCCGAACTGCGCGCGCAGCGCGATCGACAGCGACCCGGGGACGTGGCCGGCCGCGAAGGCCTGGACCGGCCGGACGTCGATGAGCACACCGCCGTCCTCAAGGTGGTCGCCGACTCGGGCGGGGGAGAGCGGCGGGAGCATGGGTGTGTCTGCCCCGTACAGCCTGGGACCTGCGCGGTTCACCTCGCGCAGCTTCAGGAAGTACGTCGGGAAGGTGCCGAGCCCTCCGAAGAGCTGCTGGACGAAGGCGTCCTCGTCGGCGGCCTGCAGCAGCGGATTGGTGGTCCGCTCTTGGCCGATGGTGGTGGTGCGACGATCTCCGGCCCCCGCCGAGCAGAACGACCCGCCGCCGTGTGTGGGGTGGACGGACAGGTCGTCGGGCAGCGGCAGGAGCCGACGGGTGATCGACCGCCAGGCGGCTCGGGCGAGCGGCTCGGTCTCCTCGGGGGCGATGAGGTCGGGGCGGGCCACGCCGCCGACGATGAGCGTGCCCCCGCTGAACAGCGCAACCGGGCGTTCGCCGTCGACCAGCAGGTAGGCAACGTGCTCCGGCGTGTGCCCCGGCGTGGCCAGCGCCCGCAGCGCGAGGCCGCCCACGTCGACTTCAGCTCCGTCGCCCAGGGGTTCGTGGACGACGGCGAGGCGCGCGGCGGCGGGAGCCACAAGCCGCATATCTCCGCCCTCAGCCAGCTCGCGAGCGCCCGAGACGAAGTCGGCGTGCAGGTGGGTCTCGGCGACCCAGCGAAGCCGCAGACCGCGTTCGCCGGCCGACCGGAGGTATGGGCGGGGATCGCGCTCCGGGTCGACGACGAGCGCGGACCCATCCCCTAGGTCCACGAGCCATGACGCGTTGCCGAGACCCTCGTCGAGGATCGGGACGATATCGACCACAGCCCACCCCTTGTTCAAACCATCTCTTGAACATCGTCGAGCGTATCCGGCCGGCATCTATAATCAAGTCTGCGCTTGAACAGGAGTCACCCTGGTGGACCCCCAGCCCACCCCGACGACCGGGACGAGGGCAGCGAAGAACGAGCTGTTCGAGGCGCTCACGTCGGTCGCCAGGGCGCTGTCGAGCGGCCGGCGCGCTGAGATCATCGAGCTGCTTGCTCAAGGGGAGCGTCCCGTCGAGCAGGTCGCCGAGGCCATCGGCCAGTCAGTCGCCAACACCTCGCACCACCTGCGCACCCTCGCGGGGGCCGGTCTGCTCACGAGCCGGCGAGAAGGCACCTACGTCTACTATCGGCTCGCCAGCCGACGGGTCGTCGACCTGTGGCGGGCCGTGCGCGAGGTGTCCACCGCGCACCTCGAGCGCATCGACGACCTCGCGGCCACCTACCTCGGCAACCGGGACGAGCTGCAGACGATCACCCGCGACGAGCTCGCCGACCGGCTCCGGGCCGGCGACGTCGTGCTCCTCGACGTCCGGCCCGAACCCGAGTACCGCGCCGGCCACATCGCCGCCGCCCGGTCCGTGCCGGTTATGGAGGTCACCCGACGGCTCGACGAGCTCCCCGCAGGCGTCGACGTCGTGGCCTACTGCCGCGGACCCTACTGCGTCTACGCCGACGAGGCCGTCCGCACCCTGACGCGAGCCGGCCGCCCCGCCCGCCGTCTCGAGGACGGGTATCCGGAGTGGGAGGATGCCGGCCTACCCGTCGAGAGCGGCGACCGCAAGCCGTAGGTCTTCTCCGTCTCCGTGAACCGCTCCGGGATCCCTGGAGGCTCCAGACCTTGACGGGATGGAGCCATGGCAAGAGCAAGCACATACCCGCAGGAGCTGCGCGCGAGCGGGCGGTCCGGACGGTGGCGGACCACCGGGACGAGTACGACTCGCAGTGGGAGGCGATGCGCCCGATCGGGCAGATGCCGGGCATCGGCACGACCGGGACGGTGCGCGAGTGGGTCCGCCAGTACGAGGCTGACTACGGCACCCGACCAGGGGTGAGCACCGTTGCTCACCGCGACTTGGGCGGCTGGGAAGGCGAGCGGCAGCCGATCCAAGCTGAGTATTATGCAGTGTAGGAGTACGGTCGGGCTCGACGCGGGCAAGGAGAGACGTCGAAACCCGTGGACAGCAGCGTGTTCTTTGGCGGCTCGGTCGCCGCGCTGCGACGACAGCTGCGCCGGCCGGCGGCTTGAAGAGTTTGTCTTCTGCCGACGCGGCCGGCCGCCTTTTCGTAGCCGCCTGGCTGGTCTTGACCATCGCCACCCCGTCTCGGGCTCTGGCCACCGCGGTGGACAGCGCGGAGGCTGGCCGCGAAGTGTTCCGGGCTAACTGCGCAATGTGCCACGGCGACGACGCGGCGGGGATGATGGGCGTGCATCCCTCTTTGCGCGGCGCCGTGGAGCGGTTGTCACTGGAAGGCGTCGAGGTCACGGTCCGCCAGGGTCGTGACGTGTCGCCGCCCATGCCGGCGTTTGCGGACGAGCTCACCGAAGAACAGATCGCTGACGTCGTGGCCTACATCGCGTCACTGCCAGTCGGCCCGCGCAACTTCGGACGAACAGAGGAGATGATGGGAGGCGACGGGATGATGATGGACGGCGGGATGAGCGGCCTCTGGCTGCTGCTGTGGGCCCTGTTCGCGCTCGTACTGATCACGCTGGCCGCGTTCGCACTCGTCTGGCTCGTGCAGAACCTTCGGGGCGGCGGGAGACGTTCGGCTAGACACGCGGGGGACTCCTCTGCGCGTGACAAGCTCGACCGCCGCTACGCCGCCGGCGAGTTGTCTCGCGACGACTACCTTCAGCGCCGGCAGGACATGGAGAGCTGAGTTGCCACACGCCGCCGACCGCCGGCGAGGCTCAGCGGCTGGCCCCATCTGTCTGCAGCCGCGACCAGCGTGAGGACGGGGCTGCGTCGTACGCTCTCGCAGTGGCTCGGCCGACGGGGCTGCGCTTGTCGGCAGGGGGCTAGCACATACGGCGGTGGCACGAGCCGTGGTATCCGGGTGCTGGGCCTCTTGGCGCTGATGGCTGCACAACTGCTGTCCGGCGCGCAGCCCGCCTCGGCGCATGCGTTCCAGGTGCAGACCCGTCCGGTCCAGGGTGCGCGGTTGCACGCCCCGCCCTCGGGTGTCGTGCTGCAGTTCAGCGAACCCGTCGAACCAGGCTCGGCGGAGGCGTCGGTGCGCCTGGCCTCCGGGCGAGCGGTGCCCACGGGGGAGCCGAGTCTCGAGTCTGGCGGGCGGGTGCTGCGGGTGCCGCTCGTGCAGCCGCCCCGAGGCATCCACGTCGTCGCCTGGTCGGTCGTGGCGACCGTCGATGGGCACGTCACCAGCGGGGAGTTCGCTTTTTCCGCCGGCGCCGGCGGCGCCTCGCTGCCCGCCGCGGGCGAGTCGATACCGCCACCGTCCCTATCTGCCGTGGCGGCCGGCTGGCTGCTGTTCGCCGGCTTGGCCCTGTCGGCGGGCGGGCTCACGGTCGGAGGCTTCCTCGGGGACGCTGCGACGGCGACCATCGGGTTGCGGCGCGTGGTGCGGACGGGCCTCGTGGCGGCCCTCGGCGGAGCGCTGGCCCAGTGGCTGGCGGCGGAGCGACCCGCCGCCTCCCAGGCGCTGGTGGAGGGCGAGGCGGGGTTGACGCACGCACAGGTGGCCATGGGATTGACGGTCGCTCTTGTGGCGGTCGCGATGATCGCCTTCGCCGTGTCCGACAGGCCTGCGATCCCCCTCACCGCGCTGGCGGGAGCCGGGGCGGCGTGGGCGCTGCGCAGCCATGCGGCGGCCGTCGCCGGCGGCTGGGCCGCGGCCGTGGACTTCGTCCACCTGGCCGCAGCCGGTACCTGGGTGGGGTCGCTCGCCGCAGTCACCGTGATCTTATGGCAGGCTCGCCGTGCCGGGCGTGATGCAGCCCGCGCGTTGGTCGCCTCCTACGCGAGGCTGGCGGTCCTCCTGGTCGCCGTCACTGCACTCACGGGAGTCGTATCGGCGTCTCAGTTGCTCACCGGCCTTCCCGACCTTGTCCGCACAAGCTACGGGCAGATCCTGTCAGTCAAGGTCAGCCTTGTTGTCGCAGCCGTCGGTGTGGCCCTGGTCGGTCGTTTCCGGGGACTGCCCTCCCGCCGATTTGCGGTGCTGCGGCGCGTCACCACCACCGAGGTCACGGTGCTCGCCGTTGTGCTTGTGGCGGCCGCGGTCCTAGTCAACCTGGGCCCGCCGGCGGCGGCCACGGCCGGCAAAACGCTGCTCGGGCCACCGCCGATCGAGGGGCCGGTGGCTCGCGCGGCCGGGCTGGCCGGCAACCTCACCGTCGGCATCGCCGCCGGGGATGGGCGACTGCGCATCGACGTCTTCGGCCCCTCGGGCCCGGTTGAGGACACCGAGTTGGAGCTTTCCGCACGGTTGCCGGACGGCACCGAGGCGACCCTGCTTCCCCGTCCGTGCGGGCCCGGCTGCTTCTCGCAGAGACTCCGCCTGCCCGACGGTGCCACGCGCCTCGTCGTGGTCCTCGACGCTCCCGGATGGGATGGCGGCCGCTACACCGGGACCTTGCACTGGCCTCCGCCGCAGGAGGATCCGAGACTGCTGCGGCAGGTCATCCGTCGGATGCGCCGGGTGCCGCGGCTCGTGCTCGTCGAACAGGTCACCAGTGGGCCCGGGACCGAGGCGGACAGCGCCACGACGCTCAGGGGCGCGCGGTACGTGCGGCTGTCGCCGTGGCGGGCAGGCGACGCTGTTGACGTTCGACCGTTACCCGGCCGGCGACGGGGTTTGTCGTTCACCCTGCCCGGCTCCAGGCTGTGGTTCGCGCTGGTCTTGGACGACCACGGACGAATCGTTCACGAGCGGGTCGTCTCGCCGGGCCACGAGATCGAGCGTAAGATCCGCTACCCTGCCAGTCCTTGACCCACTTCTCCACCGGTCGCGCGGCAGCCGAACAGCTTGCCCGACACACCACGTGTGGAAATGACCGTTCGCCAGGTGCTCGTCGCGCTCACGGTCATTTCCATGCGCTGCACCAGCCCGTCGGAGCGTCTCGTGGCCGGGCCGCCCAGCGGCGCTCGCCCGCCATTACGGCTCCGCCCGCGCGATCTCCTCCCAGCTTCGGCCCCCGTCCTGGCTGCGCTGGAGGGTGCGGGGCCGCTCGGTTACCAGCCACGCCGTGTCGCCGTCGCCTGTGGCTATGACGACTGGCTGTCCGTCGACGCCCGCCTCGGTCGGTGCTACCACGACGGTCCAGGTCCGCCCACCGTCGGCGCTCGCCTCGATCCCACGGGCGGTCAACGCCACGACGCGGTCCGGCGCATCGGTACTGGTAGCCAGCGAGCCGACGCCTTGCGGCAGCACCCGGTCAAAGGTGCGGGCTCCGTCGGTCGAGCGGAACAGCCCGCTCTGCACGCCACCGACCAGCACGGTCCCGGGATCGTCGGGCAGAACCGCTAGCGCCACGACGTCGTCGCCGACGGCCCGGCCGACGGGAGCGCGCAACTCCCAGGTCTCGCCGCCGTCCGCGCTGGTGTGGATGCCCGACCCCACGACGAAGGCATAGACGACGTCGGGGTCGGCCGGTGACTGCGCGAAGGCGTGAATGTCCAGGGACGGCAGATCGGCTGGCTGCATGGGCTCGAACGTCTTGCCGCCGTCGAGGCTGCGGGCCAGCAGATCGTGGCCGGCGACGAACAGGGGTGCGTCGTCCCCGACGGCGCCGATCGACATCGCGTCCTGGCCCTCCAGCCCAGCGACCTGCCAGTTCCGACCGTCTTCGCTGCGGTAGAGAGCACCGTGCAGACCCAGCAGCAGGCCGCCGCCGTCGAGGACCTCGAGCGCGTGGACGTGGTCTGAGGCGGGCAGGCCGCCGGACGGAGCGGTCGCAGGCTGGCAGGCCGTGAGCGCCATGGCAGCCACCACAGATAAGAGGAGGTCACGCCAGGTGCCGGGGCGGGTCGTCGTCACCACGATCCTCCTTCCTCTGTCGATCTCCAATGCCCTTAGCCCGGACCCGCGTGGGAAGGAATATGGTTGCCGACGGGACGACTATAGTCTGTAGTTGTTGCTGACGGCGGCACAGGAACTGTCCATGACCGATGAGGCTCGACCACCCTCGCTGGGCTCCTTGGAGGCCAAGATCATGCGGGTGGCCTGGGATCATCCGCACCGGTTCATGTCTGTCCGCGAGATGGTCGAGCTGCTCGACGAAGGCTTGGCTTACACGACCGTGATGACGGTCATGAACCGCCTGTTCGAGAAGGGGCTGCTGCGCCGGCGTCGTGAAGGGCGGCCGTGGTCGTACCGCCCCACGGGTTCCAACGAGGCCTACATCGCCACGGCGATGACCGAGGCGCTGAACGCCGCGGAGGACCGGACCGCAGCCTTGCTGCACTTCCTCGCTGCCCTTGATCGCGACGAGGCTGCGGCCCTGCGTCGGCTGCTCGAGGCGACTGAACGCCCGTGACCTCCGCGGTGCTGCTGCTCGCCGCAGGGCTGGCCATGGTCCTGTGGCGGCCGTGCCGGTGGGGACAGGGCCGTGCGCCCCGCAGCGCGATCGCGTCGCTGCTGGCGGCCGCAGGCGCCATCTGGACGGGCTCGCTCGGCGTGGTGGTGGGGGTGGTCTCGGGCGAGTTCGGCGGCACGCTCGCTGCCTGTGGCGTGTTGTGGCGTCAGATGTTGACGGGCCAGCTGGCCTGGTGGGAGTACGCGCTGGTCGGCGCCTGGATCGTCGCGCTGCCGGGAAGAGGGCTGCGGCCCTTGGTCGCCGGGGGACTCCGCTCCAGGCAGCTGCTCGGCAAGCTCAAAGCAGCGGGAGTCACCCCATCCGCCGACACAGGGAGTGCCGCTCGGACCTTTGTCGCGCCCGGCCTGTCGACCACCGCGATCACCCTTGGAGTGCTGCGGCCGGCAATCCTCGTCGACGCGGCGTTCTGGTGCGCGGCCACGGAAATCCAACGGCAAGTGGTGCTGGCCCACGAGGACGGCCACCGCCGCGGCCATCACGTGGTGGTCGACGGAGCCGCCCGTGCGCTCACCGCGGGGTTGAGGCCCCTGCCGACGGCCGGCTGGGCGTACGACTGCGTCCGGCGCCACCTCGAGGCTCTGGCCGACGACGCAGCGGCCCGCCGCTACGACCGCCGCACGGTCGGCATCGAACTCGGCCGGATCGCGCTGACCGCATACCCCCCTGCGGGGCTGGGCGCCTCCGGGGCGGCGCTGTGGCGGGTCCAGCGACTGCTGGCGCCGGCCAAGTCGCCTCCACAGGCAGCGCTCCTCGCCTCGGTGACGGCGCTGCTCGCGACAGGCTTGACCATCGTGCTGGCCGACACGGTCCAGGCGCTGGGACGCGTGGCAAACGCGCAGTTCTGCCCCGTCTGAGGCGGCCCAACCATGGACCCGATCGTGATGACCGTCCTGGCGTTCGTCACCGGGCTGCTGTCGTTCACGTCACCGTGCTGCCTGCCGCTCTTACCCGGCTACGTGTCCCCTGCATCGGGCCGGTGCTTGCCGGCCTCCTCACGCTCGCGGCGGCAGAGACTTCGGTCGCTCGCGGCGCGGCGCTGCTGGCGGTGTACTCCCTCGGCCTCGGGGTGCCGTTCGTCGGCATCGCCGTGGCCGCCGAGCGCCTGCAGCCCGTCATCCGATGGGCTGCGCCGCCACGCCCGAGGCGTGGAGCTGGCCGGCGCTGCCACAAGTGCGAGGGCCGTCCGCGCGTGAAGAGGCTGGTGGGCGGCATTGTCCGGTGGCGGAAGCCCCGGCTGCCCGCCGAGTGAGGCCACCGCCGCCACGTCTACTACAGGCGATAGCATGGAAGGTGTCAGCCCCAGCCCGGAAGCACCAGTTGGCCTCGCCCGCTTCCAGCGCGCGCCGGATGCGACGGCGCATCCTGGTCATCGTCCTCCTTGCGCTCGTCGCGCTCATCAGCGGCGCGCCGGGCGCCTGGGCGCATGCCGCGTTCGTTTCGTCTCGGCCTGAGCCAGGCACGCAGCTGGCCACCACGCCCGGTGTGGTGGAGATCGAGTTCAGCGAACCGCTGATCGCTGACCTCTCGTCGCTGGTGGTCACCGACCCCGGGGGGCGCCGGTGGCAGCGGACCGGCGTCCGCCAGCATTCGATGCGCGCGTCGGTGGGCACCACCACCCCGGGGGTGTACGAAGTCGAGTGGAAGACCGTCAGCCCCGTCGACGGCCACGCCCTCCGCGGCTCCTACCTGTTCGGCGTGGGCGTCACGCCGACAGACGTCGAGGCGCCTGCCCCATTCGCTCCGCAGGCCACCGACCTGCTGCTGGCGGTGGCACGCGCGGTCGAGTACGCCGGTCTGCTTACCGCGGTCGGGGGGCTCCTGGTGGGTTGTCTGGCCCGTCGGGAACCGAAGCTGGGTTGGGTACGCGAGTGGACGGAATTGGCGTTCGCCGTCGCGCTAATCGCCGGGATCGTCGTCGTCGTCGGTGAGGCCCTGCTCGCCGCCCCGTCGCCCACGGCAGGAGCGATGGCCCGCTATCTGTCCGCCGAGCCCGGCGTCCCGCGGCTGGGAAGGCTGGCCGCGACGGCAACCGCGCTTGTCGCTACCCGCTTCGGCGCCCGAGGGATCTCCACCGGCGCGGCGGCCGCCGCCATCGCCGCGCTGGCCGCGGGGGGACACGCCGCCGCCGCGCGTCCTCCCTGGTGGGGCGTCACCGTCGACGCGCTGCACCTGCTGGCGGCCGGGCTGTGGGCGGGCGGCGTCCTGGTGCTAGCAACCCTTCGACCCCCGGGTGGGTGGCGGGGACAGGAGGCCCGGCGGCTGCTGGAGCGCTTCTCGCCGGCGGCGGCTTGGGCCTTCGTGGCCACGGTGGCCTTCGGGATCCTGCGCGGCGCCCAGGAACTGGCGGGCATCGGCGACCTGGTCGCCACCTCCTACGGCCAGGTGCTGAGCCTGAAGATCGTCGCGGTCGTGCTCATGCTGCCGCTGTCGCTGCACGCATGGCGACGTCGACACGCCCGACCGCGCGCCGAGGGCGCGCTCGCGGTCCTGGCCATCGCTGCGGCCGCGCTGCTGGCCGCTTACCCGGTCCCACCGGGCCGGGCGGCCGAAGACGCTCAGGCCGAAGTCCCGATCACCGATCCCTCCCTGCCGCAGACGGGCGATCTGACCCTCGGCGGCGACACCGGCGATGTCCTCGTCGGCCTGACGCTGCGTCCCGGCAGGCCCGGCCGCAACGACGTCTACGTTCATCTGGTGCCGGCCGGTGGAGAGGAGGAAGCCGCGACCCTGTCTGCGGAAATCCTCGTCGGCGACGAGGCCTTCTCACTCGACCCGTGTGGAGCCCCCTGCCGCCACACCACGGCGGTCGTGGAGGACGGTGACGTCCTCCGGGTGCGGGTAGCGGGGAGCGATGGCCCGCCGGCCCGGTTCGTGCTGCCGGACCTGCCGGCGCCAGACGGCCAGGGGCTGCTCGACGAGCTCAACGACCACATGGCACGCGTCGACAGCCTCCGCTACGAAGAGGTGCTTGGACCGCTCGACCCGCGACTGCGGTCCACGGTGGAGATCGTGGCGCCCGACCGCATCGACTTTCGCATCCTGACCCTCGACCGGGAAACGATCCGGATCGGTAAGACGTTCTACCAACGGCGGGGCGACGGGGGTTGGGAAGTCGAGCAGGGCGGCCCGTCGGTCGAGGTGCCCAGCTACATCTGGGACTACCCCGACAAGGTCGCCCCGCGGATCATTGGCACCGAGCGCGTTGACGCTGAAACCACCGACGTCGTGTCGTTCTTCATCGACCACTCCAGCGGGCCGATCTGGTATCGCCTGTGGGTCGACGACGAAGGCCTCGTCCGGCGCGCCGAGATGCGCGCCCGCGGCCATTTCATGGACCACCGTTACTACGACTTCGGCGCGCCCATCACGATCAAGCCGCCCGTGCCCTCCCCCGGCCAGGCCGAAGGAGGAGAGACCGACCGCTGAGCCAGACGTGACCCTGCCTCAGCTGCCTCGCGGGAGCACCTCGACTGGAGTTGCTGGCGGACGGTGAGGACCGTGACGACGAGCATGGTGAGCGAGGGTGCGTGGAACGAACCGAGCCGCATTCGGCAGGGTCGTTCGCGCTGCTGTGGGAGCACCGCAACTGGGTGACCAGCCGCCTGTTCCACTCCGCAGCTACACCTGGCGCATCTGAGTCGCTGCGGCGGACGATCTCGGGAATGAGCCTGGCCAGCGATCTGCAGCACGTGGGCGCCGCGACGCCACCGACGCTGACGTCTGGGGGCGTGACTGCGGGGCGCCCGCTCGGCGCGGCCCGACCCGCCCGCCGGAGCGCTGAAACCGTGTTCGCGGAGCCGACCGCGAACTCAGGCGTCGGCCTGCCTGCGCGCCCCCTCCCGGTCGTGCGCCACCAGCTGATCCGCGGTCGCGGCTTGCCGGGCCTCCAACGCGGCCAGCCTGGCCCGCAGCGCGTCGACGCTGGCACCCTCAAGGGAGTCGTCGGCCACCGCGAGCTCCGGCCGCTCCGTGCCTGACTGACCACCGCGTTGCTCGCCGGCAGCACCATTGCCGCTGTTCATGGCCTTCATCATGAACAGCATCGACAGCGGGCAGATGGCGACGATCAGCAACGGCAGAGCCGCGCCGATCCACTGAGGTGCAAATACCCAGATCGCCACACCGGCCACAGCCAGGACCATCAGCGCCTTCCGGTTCAAGGACATGGGGTTCTCCGAACCTGATCTCTGGGTCGGAACCCGCCACGAGGGGACCCCACCCAGGTCTAGCTACTACCTCCGGTAGCAGCGTAGCAGCCCTCCTCGCACTGCGGACAAGGGCCGCCACGGTAGCGTCAACGGCCGTGGGACTGCGGGTGGGGATTGCGTGACCGGCTTTCGGGCCGCCGGGCTGAAGCCGGCCGCGGAAGGAGTTTGCGCTCGCGCCGTCCAGGCGCCCGTTACGGCCCTTTCTTATCCTTGACCGTCGTCTCAGTCATCACGGTTCCTCATCGGACGGGAGCAAGTGACTGCCTGGACGCCCGTCATCATGTCGACGCGGCCGACGCCATGCATGAGGCGGCGGCCCTTTCGGCGGCACAGCGTGGCATTCATCAGCGCCTTCGGAGGATGGTTGCCGCTGCCCACACCATCTACTATGGAATGCAGCGAAGCTCGGCGACGGGTGAAGGTCCAGCGCGTCGGCCGATGTGCGACGCGCTCCGACCGAGGCGACTGCGACTCCACTCAGCGCCGTCACGGAAACCACGCGCCAGCAGGGCAGCCAATGCGCGGCTGGGTAGCCGGGATCGTCGGTGTCACAATCCTGCTGATGGTGGTCGGCTGCGGCGGGCAGCCGCCCGCTGAGGGCGAGGACGGGCGGGGAGCTACAGAGACCTCAGGTTTGTGGGCCACGACCAGTTGCAGTTCAGCCAGGCTCCCGAGGAGTTCCGCGGGCCCGCACATCGTCGAGCTGGTGGTAAAGGGCAGCATCAACCACAACGTCACCTTCGAAGGCGTCAACGATGGTGAGCCCGCCGTCGAAGCCGACGGAGGCGAGACGGCCACCGGCACCGTGGACCTGCAACCCGGGACCTACACGTACTTCTGCAGCGTGCCGGGCCACCGCGCGGCGGGCATGGAGGGGACGCTCGTCGCCAGGTGACTAGCCGGAGGATGCGGCGGCCGCCGGTGGCCCGGAAGGGTGCGCCGTCGCCACAGGGCGACGCGAACATGGTGGGGACAACCGGATGCGGCCGCACCCCACGCGCGGGCGAGACGGAGAGCAGCTTGGTCGTAGGTCACCCCGAAGTCGGGGTGATTCCCGGTCACCTTCTGCGGGTCGTCTTGCACGTTGACGCCAGGGCCGCCAGCGTCCACCCGGGCAACGGCGTCGGCTCCGCGCCGTTGACCTGATCGAGCGTCGAGGACGCCGCCCGCGCCGGGGGTGGTTTAGGACCGGTCGGGTACGGCGGTCCCGTCGACCATGGCAGTCCCCACGGCGACGGCGACGATCCCTATGGCGACTCCAGCCTCAGCCCAGACCGCGTGGGCGCGGGCCCCGACCCGCCGCTTCGCCGCAGGGATGACGTCCTCCCCGTCACAGACGTCGGGCTCTCGTTCCAGCGCGGCTACCTCCCACTCCCACGGCTGAGCTACCGGCGGACGGCGAGCGTCTCCGGCAGCGTCTCTCGACGACCCTCGATAGTAGGATGCGGAGCGTTGTGGACGAGTGGCGACACCCACGGGCGGGGAGCCTCGCGTTGGCGGAGTGGCGACCTCCTTGGATCGCCGCCAGAGGCTCCGAGGCGGCCCCGACGTGAGGAGTTGGAGCTGCCCGCCGGGCTCATCTACGCGTTGACCACACCATTCCGCATGCCCCACGCGCTCGCGGCCGCGACGCTGACGCTGGCGGTCGCCTGCGCCGCCGGGACCCCGACGGCGGTCTCCCTGGCCCAACTTGCCACCGACGAGCAGGTCTATCTGGGCGAGACCGTCCAGACCGTCGGGACCGTCCGCGTGTTCGGCAAGGATGATCCGTCGGTGCGCCACTACATCATCGAGGACGATCACCAGCACCGCGTTGCGCTTCTGCCGGGACAGGCGGCCGCTAGCTTCGTCGGTCAGCGGGCCAAGGTCGTGGGAAGCTTCGACTTCTCTGGCACCGGCGGGCGCCTCATCCGTATCGACAGCATCGAGCCGTCGGCGGCGTCCGCGCCGCGTGGGGAGCCGAGCGCCACACTCAAACACAACGGCCTGCCCGGGGGCATCCTCGGTTCACCGGCACGGAGGATCACCGCCACGCGCTTGACCTTGGCCGGGGCCGTCGCGGCGTCCCGAGGCCCCGAGATGGGGTCCACAGGACGACCTTCACTGCTGCACGGCCAGCCCCGCGACGAGGGCAAATCGAGTCGGGACGCCGGGATTTGAACCCGGGATCTCCGGTCCCCCAGACCGGCGCCTTGGACCAAGCTGGGCCACGTCCCGTCGGCGCCCACGGTACTCCCGGCCCCGGCTGAGGCCAAGGCGACGCGGCAGTACGCTGCGGTCCCACGATCAAGGAGCGCCCATGCGGCTGTTCGACGCCGGGGCGCGAGGATGCGAGCCGGCCCGCGTCCACGACGGCGTCCTGACGGTCGCCAACGCCATCACGGCCGTCCGTCTGCTGGGCCTGCCGGTCTTCGCCTGGCTGGTGGTGGGGCCGGGCCACTACCTGCGCGCGTTCTGGGTGTTGGCCGTGGTCGCCGCCACCGACTGGGTCGACGGCTACGTGGCCCGGCGCTTCGACCAGGTGACGCGGATCGGCCGGCTGCTGGACCCGTTCATCGACCGACTGCTGCTGGCGACCGCGGCGGTGTGCCTGCTGGCCGCGGGGCTGGTGCCGTGGTGGCTCGCGCTCCTCGTCGTGGGCCGCGACGCCGTGCTGCTGGCGGGTGCGGCGGTCGTGTCCCACGGCAGGCCGCTCGTGGCCGTCAACCGCACCGGGAAGTTCGCGACCGCGTGCCTGCTGGCGGGGCTGCCGGGGTTCCTGCTGGGTCACGCACAGTGGCCGGGCGCCGGGGCGACCATGGTCGCCGCGTGGGTCCTGACGGCGGTCGGCGTGACCGCCTACTACGTGGCGGGAATCCGCTACGCCCAGCAGTCCCTGCGGGTGCGATCGGGGTGACGCCGGCCGGCTCTGGCGACCCCCGCGATGCTACGGTCTGTATGCTGCGCCATGGACAGCAAGCGGGGGGGACGTGGACGCCTCGACGCCGCAGCCCGGCGAGAGCAGGTGACCGTGCCGGACCCCGCCGATGCCCTCGGGCTGCGGGGTGAGCCGGCGGACGACTACCGGGCAGCCTCACCGCGCCGCTGGTACCGTCGCTGGCCCGGTCCCGTCGTGCGGGCGCTGACCATCGCCGGGGCGCTGCTCGTCGGCTTCGCCCTGACCTCCGGGCTGAGCGCCGCGCGCGACATCGCCCGGACGCAGAGCACCCGCAAGGAGTCCCTGATCGACCTCGTCGGGCTCCGCCAGGCCCGTGCCCGGAAGCTGGGCACCCAGCTGGAGCGCCTTCGGGAGCGACTGGAGCGCGCCCAGGAATCGGCCGCCGGGGTCCCCCGCCTGCAAAGGCTCGTCGACCGCCTGGAGGCGGCTGCGGGCCTCAAGCCCCTGACCGGCCCGGGGGCCGTCCTCACCCTGTCGGACGCCCAGGAGGGCAGCTGCCCGGCCGCCAACACCGAGCTGTGCCGCATACAGGATACCGACCTGCAGGCGGCGGCCAACACGCTGTTCGCCGCGGGCGCCGAGGCGCTGGCCGTCAACGGACAGCGGGTGGTCGCCACGACCGCGATCCGCAACGCCGGCGCTGCTGTGCTCGTGAACTACCGGGTACTGGCGTCACCGTACGTCGTCGAGGCGGTCGGCGACCCCGACGCGCTGACCGCCCAGGTGGAGAAGTCCCCGTTCGCCCGCGACTTCGCGGACTGGACGGAGGCCTACGGCCTGGGCTACGGACTGGAGCCCGCCGAGGAGTTGCAGTTGCCCGCCTACACCGGCAGCGTGCGGCTGCGCAGCGCCGAGGTCGCGGGATCCGGCCCGTGATCTGGTTCCTCGCGCTGATCCTGGGGGCGGCGGCCGGCCTGGTGTTGCAGCCCACGGTGCCGGTCGGCCTGCAGCCTTTCCTGTCCGTGGCGGTCATCGCGGCGCTGGATGCCGTCTTCGGGGCGGTGCGTGCGTGGCTGGACGGCACCTTCATCGAGCGGGTGTTCCTGGTCTCCTTCTTCACCAACGTTCTGCTGGCGGTCTTCCTCGTGTACCTGGGCAACAGCCTGGGCGTGGGGGCGGACCTGACCACCGCCGTGGTCGTGGTCTTCGGGGTCCGCATGTTCCAGAACCTCGCGGCGGTGCGCCGCCACCTGTTCCAGGCCTGACGCGATGCGTGAGCCGCACACGGTCGGCCCGGACGCCGGGGCTCCGGCCGGGGCGGTACCGGCCGGCCCACAGGGCCCGGGCAGGTCGACGGCGACCCGGGCGGCGATCGCCTTCGCTGCCGCGCTGCTCGGCTTCCTGCTCGTGGTGCAGGGGACCGGCGGCGGGGGGCTGGGCGAGCGCCTGGAGGCCGAGCGCGAGGAGGACCTGGCGCGCATCCTGGCCGACCTGTCCACGCAGTCCGACCGGCTGCAGAGCGAGATCGCGCGCCTGCGGCTGAAGCTGCAGGCCTTCCGCAGCAGCGCGGCGCAGGAGCGCCTGGCGCTGCGCAGCCTGCGCGAGCGCCTTGCGACGCTGCAGGTGCTGGCCGGCACCGTGGCAGTCCGCGGGCAGGGCATCCGGGTGACCGTGCGGGACCCCTACGGGCGGGTCACGCAGGACCAGCTCGTCGATGCCGTCCAGGAGCTGCGTGACGCCGGTGCGGAGGCGATCGCGGTCTCCGGGGTGCGCCTCGTCGCGTCGTCGGCGTTCACCACCCGTGACGACCGGCTGTTCGTCGACGGCCGGGCCCTGTCCCCGCCGTACCGGATCAAGGCGGTCGGGTCGGCGGCGACCATGGCCAGCGCGATGGACATCCCCGGCGGTGCGGTGGACACCCTGGAGTCCCGCCCGCGCGTCGACGCGCTCGTCGAGCGGTTGGCGGAGGTGGTGATCCCGGCTCGGCGCCGTCCGCAGCGCTTCGTGTACGGCACGCCGGTCGAGCCCGGGAGCGAGTAGCATGCCGCACCGCCCGCGCCGACGGGCGGGTGGCACGACGAGGCAGCGTGCCCCGGGACGGGGCGCGGGCACGCCAGTAGGGAGGCCAAGGTGGACCCGCAGGATCTCAGGTACACCGAGGAGCACGAGTGGGCGCGCTCCGACCAGGGCCGCGTCACGGTGGGCATCACGTCATACGCGCAGGACGCGCTCGGCGACGTGGTCTACGTCGACCTGCCCGCCACCGGCACCCGGGTGGAGCAGGGCCAGCCGTTCGGCGAGGTCGAGTCGACCAAGAGCGTGTCGGACCTGTACGCGCCGGTCACGGGCACCATCGTGGAGCGCAACGAGTCGCTCGAGTCGTCCCCGGAGCTGGTCAACTCCGACCCGTACGGCGACGGCTGGATGGTCGTCATCGAGCCCGACGCGCTCGGCGACGTCGACAGCCTGCTGAGCGCGGAGGAGTACGCCCGGCTCACCGAGGCGGAGGAGGAGGGCTGACGGCGTCCGAGACGCCGGAATCGTCCTGCCGCCAGGGGTGAAGCTCTGCTAGAGTCCCGTCCCGCACCAGGCTCGCGCGATCTGGGATGGGGCTACCGACGCCGTGGTGAATGCGATCTACTGCACGCACTGCGGGAGCGAGAACCCGCCCGAGTCCAACTTCTGCGCCCAGTGCGGCCACGCCCTCGTGCGGGCGGGCGACGCGACCACCGGCTCGCTGCGCGCCGAGGAGCTGGAGGAGCACCTCGAGGTCGCCCCGGCCGACGTGGCCGGCCGGGAGGGGGTCGCCGTCGGGGACCTCGAGTCGGGAACCGCGCTGCTGGTCGGGGTCCGCGGTCCCAACAAGGGCGCACGCTTCCTGCTCGACCGGGACCTGGTCACAGTGGGCCGGCACCCCGACAGCGACATCTTCCTGGACGACATCACCGTGTCCCGGCGTCACGCCGAGTTCCGCCGCGACGCGCAACGGTACTGGGTCCACGACGTGGGCAGCCTCAACGGCACCTATGTCAACGGGGTCAGGACCGAGGACCAGTTGCTGTCGACCGGCGACGAGGTCCAGGTCGGCAAGTTCAAACTCGTCGCCTTCGTCGCCGAGCCGTCGAACTGAACGCACCGTACACAAGCGAGGGGCCGTGGCAGCAGTCGTGGGATATACGATCGGCGGGGTTCTCAACCAGCTCAAGCCGGAGTTCTCAGACCTCACGATCTCCAAGATCCGGTTCCTGGAGAGCGAGGGCCTGATACGCCCGGAGCGGACCGACTCCGGCTACCGCAAGTTCAGTGACGACGACGTCGAGCGGCTGCGCTTCATCCTGACCGCCCAGCGGGACCACTACCTGCCGCTGAAGGTGATCCGCAGCCAGCTGGAGCGACTCGACGCCGGCGAGCGGCTGGAGCCGCGGGCGCCGTCGCCTGCTGCCGACCCCGCCCCCGACGCCGTGTCGGTGAGGACCGTCGTCGACGGACGCGAGATCGCGACCACCACCGACCGTGGCACCGAGGTCGCCCGGGTGCTGGACCAGGCGCTGGCGGGCCGCGAGCGCTTCAGCCTCGCGCAGCCGGCCGAGCGGGTGTCGCTGTCGCTGCAGGAGTTCTGCGACGCCACCGGCCTGGAGCCGGGGCAGGTACGGGAGCTGCGCGACTTCGGCCTGATCGGCCGGCGCGGCCAGGACCTCGACTCGTTCGACGGCGACGAGCTGGTCGCGGGCAAGGCCGTGCACGGCATGCTCGAGCGGGGCCTGGAGCCCCGGCACCTGCGCATGTTCGGCCAGTTCACCGACCGGCAGATGGGACTGTTCGAGCAGCTCGTGACGCCGCTGCTGCGTCAGCGCGGCTCCGGCTCCCGCGTGGACGCGACGACACAGCTGGAGGACCTCGTCGAGTTGAGCGGCCAGCTGACCCGGGCGCTGTTGACCAGGGCGCTGCGCGACTTCATCCACGGCGCGTGACGCCGCGGTGGGCGCGGCGCCTGCCGGCCGCGTTCGCGCTGCTCGTCGTGCTCGCCGGCACCCCGGCGTCCGCCTCGCCCG
>JALYGZ010000276.1 GCA_030776845.1 Actinomycetota bacterium | reverse complement strand
CTGCGGCGGTTGGCGCGGCCCCGGCGCCGCTGCCTGCTGCCCGCCCCGCGGCCCCGGGAGTAGTTGCCGCGGCGCTCGGCGCGGCGCAGCGAGAAGTACGGGTTGATGCGGTTGCCGCCCCAGGGGTCGCGCACCTTCGGGCCGTGGATCTCGAAGTGCAGGTGGGGGCTGGACATCGAGGCGTTGCCACTGCTGCCGATGTAGCCGATGCGGCTGCCGCGGCGGACGAACGCTCCCTTGCGCAGGCCCTTGCGGTAGGCCGAGCGGCGTGAGCGGCGGTCGCGGCCCAGGTGGTAGTAGGCGTAGGTGCGGCCGTCGCGCCCCCGGACCCAGATCGCGTACCCGGCGGTCGCGTGCGGGCGCTTGGGCAGCCACACCACTCGGCCCCCCTTGGCGGCGTACACCGGCGTGCGGTAGCGCGCGAACAGGTCCGTCGCGCGGTGGATGTGGCCGGTGCGGGGCGCCCGGTAGTCGTTGGAGTAGCTCGCGCCGCGGCGCGTGGGGAAGGTGATGTCGACCGGCCGGCGGTAGCGCGCCCGCGCGGCGGCGGCCGTGGGCCCCAGCGTCGCCCCCAGAAGGATCAGCAGCAGCGACAAGGCACCAATACGTCGCAATCTGGACATAGCGGCCGAGGGTAACAGGACGCATGGTAGCCGTGGGGTTACAACCGGTGATCCACCGGCTGGGCGCGCCAGGGGTACGCGGGGCCGTTACCATCCGGGCCGAACGGATGGGGAGGTGACGGCGGTGGACCGCGGACAGGATGCGTGGCGGGGGGTCGGCGACCGGTTCACGTCACTGGGGGAGCACTTCCGCCGTCACCATGAGCGGCTGAGCCGGGAGGAAGGCGCGGATCAGCCCGCCTCCGAGGCCGTCGACGAGTCGCTGCGCTCGATGGCCGACGCCGCCGACCGCTTGGTGACGTCCGTGGGGGACGCCGTCCGCGACCCCGCGCTGCAGCGCGACGCCAGGCGTGCCGCGGACTCGCTCGTCGACGCGCTGGAGACGACGTTCGCCGAGCTTGGCACCGAGTTCCGCAAGCGGATCGGGCGCATGCCTTCACCGCGGGAACCCTCGACCGGCTCCGGTGCGGACGATGTGTGGGAGACCGACGACGAGGGAGATCCGCCACCGCGCGCCTGAGCCGCCCGGCCGGCCGGTGCGTCAGAGGGTCGGGCGCCCGCGCCGCTCGCGCTTCAGCTCCACGAAGTCCTCGTGGCGTGCCAGCCACGACAGTGCCGCCACAGCGCCACGGTGCCGTCGTCGTCGGGCAGACGCGAGATGACCGGGCCGAAGGTCGCCGGCCCCGCCCCGCCGTCCAGCACGATGGTGGGCACACCGAAGCTGCGCATGCGCTCCACGAGCTCGCGGTGCTCGCGACCCTCGCTGCCCTTATGCAACGCGCCCGTCGGCGTCCTCGGCGTTGGCCAGTGTCAGGGAGAACAACCCCCAGTCCAGGGTGATCTCGCCCAGCTCGGCCAGCCGTCGGGCCCACCGGGAGGTCTGGTAGGCCCACGGGCAGACGGGATCGAAGTAGAAGGGCACGTGCTCGGTCATCTCGTCTCCGGAGGACGGGACGGAGCTTGTCAGGACCCGTCCGTGCCCGCGTCCGGGTGCAGGCCCTCGCCCAGCAGCATCGCCAGCTGGCGGGCGTTGCGCACGCCGTAGTCGCGGTAGCAGTTGTTCATCACGACGTGGGTCTCCCGGGTCGACTCGGCCAGCTCACCCACGCGCGGCGCCCACCGGGCAAGCTCGTCGTCGGAGTACAGGTAGCGGAACCGCTCGGCCGGCGAGAGGTTCCTCGCGTGCCAGGTGTCCCGGTTGTGGCCGTGGAAGCGGACGACGGACAGAGGCGCGGTCGCGGCCAGCACCGGGGGCACCGACGACGCGAACCCCTGCGGCTCGTCGACGCAGACGTACGCCAGCCCCGCCTCGCGCAGCAGCTCCAGTGTCCCCTCCGCCGTGGACTCGTCCAGCCAGCTGTGGTGGCGGAACTCCACAGCGAGCTGGTAGTCCGGCAGCCGCCCGGGAAGCGACCGCAGGTAGCGGCGGGTGTCGCGGCGCGCCGTGAACCACTGTGGGAACTGGAAGAACACGGCGCCGAGCTTGCCGGCCGAGTGCAGCGGCATGAGCGCGGCGCGGAAGCGCTCGAACGCCCGGTGGACGGCGGCGTCGGGCAGGTGGTGCAGGTAGACCGAGGACTTGCCGGCGTGCTCGTCGGGCAGGTCGGCGGCCACGTCGTCCCACAGCGACCGCCGCCTCGTGGGGTGGTGCGTCAGCAGCGAGTAGGCCTTGACGTCCATGCGGAAGTCCTGCGGGGTTCGTCGGGTCCACAGGGCCGCCAGGTGCTCGGTCGGCGGGTAGTAGTAGGTGGCGTCGACCTCCACCATGGTGAACACCGAGGCGTAGTAGCGGAGCCGCTCCTCAGCCGACATCGACTTCCTCGGGTACCAGTCGCTCTCCTTGACCAGGGTGGGGTCGGTCCACGACGCGGTGCCGACGCGGATGCGACCCCCGCTCACGGTCGCTCCCCGGCGGCCGGGGTCACTTCATCGACCGGGACCCGGGTGCACGCCAGGCCGTGCTCGCCGCAGGCGCGCGCGAACGCGACGGCGTCGCGCACGGCGCAGCAGCGCGGGTCGTTGTTGAAGAACACGAACACCGGCTCGTCGCCGGGCCACATCCGGGCCAGCTCCCGCGCGCGCGTGTGCAGCGTCGCGGCCCGGTAGCAGGGGCGGGGCGCGTCGTGGCCCGTGTGGAAGCGCGCGTACCCCCAGTCGGCCGTGCGCCAGCGCGGCGTCGCCCAGACCTCGTCGCGGTCAGCCAGGCACAGCGCGGCGTTGCGCTCGGCCAGCACCGCGCGGACCGGCTCGCAGAACCACGTCGGGTCGCGCGGCTCCACGGCGACGCGGGTCTGCTCGGGGAACGCCTCCAGGGCCGCCGCGAGCCGCGCGGCGTCGACCCTGAAGCGGGGGGGCAGCTGCACGAGGACCGGGCCGAGCTTGGCGCCCAGGCCCGCCGCGTTGTCCATGAGCCGCCCGACGGGCTCGTCGGGGTCACGCAGCCGCTTCATGTGCGACAGGTAGCGGCTGGCCTTCACGGCGACGACGAAGTCCTCGGGCGTGCGCCGCGCCCACTGCTCGAACCTCGCCCGGGGCGGCAGCCGGTAGAAGCTGTTGTTCAGCTCGACGGTCCGAAAGCCGGCGGCGTAGTGCTCCAGCCACTCCCCCTGGGGGACCGATGGGGGGTAGAAGGCCGCCCGCCAGTCGGCGTACTGCCAGCCGGAGGTGCCGATCCACACGCGCATCGCACCCGGGAGCTACCCGCCACCGGGGCCGCGTACCCCGGAACCGCGCGCCGTCCCTGCTACTCTCCGCCGACCCGGGGCGGTCACGGTGCGCCCGGCGCTGTCGGGCGCACAGGCACGACGGAGGTGTGGGTGGCGCTGGTGTGGCCGCTGCTGTTGGGCGCGGCAGCCGGGCTCGCCGTCCACCTCGCCACCATGACGCGTCCAGGCGTCCCGCTGCCCGGCGGCGGGCAGCGGCCACCGGTCGATGCGGTCGTCGACGAGGCCGCCACCTTGAGCGGCCGGCGCCGTCCGCCGCCGGCCCTTCCGCCCGAGTACGAGGACGAGGATCGGGCCGGCACGTGGCTGGGAGCCTTCGTCCTCGTCCTGGTCGCCACCTGTCTGTACCTGGACGGCCGGCCGGTGACGTCCGCGGTGCTCGCCGGGGTGGCGGTCTTCGGCCTCGGGTTCTGGCTGGCCGCCGTCGCCGGCGTCGCTCTGACCGAGGTCCGTTTCGAGGGCCCCTGGACCACCTGGGTCATCTCGTCGCTCGGGTTGCACCTCCTCGCGTGCGCGAGCCTGATCCTGGTGTCCGTTCCGCTGTTCGAGCCCCAGCGGTACGGGCGCCTGCTCACCTTCTTCGAGCGCAGAGGGTGCCTGGGGCTGGTCGACGACTTCTCGCTCGACGGGGTCGCCTTCGTGCTGAGCCACATGGCCGGGATCGGGCTCGCCCTGTGGGTGGTGGCGCGCCTGACCCGGGCGCTGGCGCACGTCGTGTCCGCCGTGAAGGCCGTCAACGGCGCGGCGGGGCACACGGTGTGGCTGCGGGTGTCGCGCGCGACCGTCGGCGGGGCGCGCTCGGGCCGGCGCCTGGCTCTGACGGCCGCGCTGGGCCTGGTCTCCCTGCTGTTGTGCAGCGGCCTGGTGTTCAGCTGGCTGGCGCCCCTGTCCGACGTGTCCAGGGGACGCCCGGGGGCCGGTGCGGCGGGACGATGAGCGCCTCGGGCGTTGACGGACGTCCTCTGTGGGCGCAGCATCACCGCGGGAGTGTGCGATGGGCACGGTGCGCGAGCTGCGGATCCACGGTGTCGGCGGGTCACCGGGCGAGGCGCTGCTGGGTCTGAGCCGACCCGACGACGCGGTCGTCGTCGGGGAGGGGCTGGGGACGGTCTTCCTCGCCAGGCGCGAGGAGGACGGGCGACCGGTCGAGGGCTACGACTGGGGAGCGCTGACGTCGAGCTCGGCGCTGCAACCGCTGTGGCTGTTGCTGCTGCCCTTCACGCTGCTCAACGTGGCCGGCTGGATGCACCCGGCCTTCGACCGGGCCCGGTGGGGGCGCGGCGCCTGGTGGGGACAGGTCGGCCTGATCCGTGGGCTGGTCCGCGCGCTCGGCGTGCTGCTCACCGCCTCGTGGACGCTGTGGGTCGGCGTGGTGGCGGTGGACCTCCTCGGCTACCAGTGGGTCGGTGTGCTGCCCTCTCGCCCCGACCGCCTGTGGGGGGTGACCACCGGGCTCGCCGTGACGGCGGGGCTCACCGGCCTGCTGTTGTGGATCGGCGCGTCCACCAAGCAGCGGTTCGAACGCCAGCAGCCCGACGACGACGTCCTCGGCGCCGACGAGCGGCCACGAGCCTGGGTCCGCGAGGAGACCCTGGCCGACCGCACCTTCTTCTCCCACGAGCCCAGCATGACCCGGCAGCTGCGCTGGCACGTCGGCGCCGCCGGGCTGGCCGGCGCCGCGCTGCTGGCCAAGGCCGTCCTGGCCTGGGGACAGCCCCGGCTGCTGCTGGGCGAGCTCATCGTGGTGCTGGGGGGTGTGCAGCTGTTGCTGCTGGCCGCCCTGGCGATCGTCTCCTGGCCGACCGGGGGCCAGTACCCCGCCGGGCGCCGCCCCCGTGCGCTCGCCGCGGCGGCCGCGACCTTGAGCGTGGCGCTGATGAACGGCTTCATGTCCGGTGCGGCGCTGCTGGTGGGCCGACTGCTCCCCGACCCGGCCGCCCGCCCCTGGGGTCCGGAGCTGGCCCTCGTGGACGTGTTCGTGTGGGTGCTCATGGTCTGGGCGGTGACCGGGGGAGTGTTCGTGTGGTGGCACCGGTGGCACGGTGAGGCGGCGGACCTGCCGCCCCGGCGCAGCCGGCTCGGCCAGGAGCTGGACGGTGTCGACGACCGCTGGCGGGCGGCGATCGCCAGGGCCCGGGGGCTGGCGACGGCCGGCCACGCGGCCCCGGTGGTGCTGTCGCTGTTCGCGGCGGAGTTCTGGGTGCTGGTCGTGGGGTTCGGGCTGCGCCGGGCGGACCTGGGGCAGCCGCCCTGGCGGTGGCTGCCCCCGCCGGACGGGCGGGCCTGGCTGTTCCAGGCGGCCACCGTGGTGCTGCCCGCGCTGGTGCTCGCGGCGATGAGCCTCGTGCGGCGCGCCACGGGCGCCGTCCGCCTGCGGCGCAGCGTCGGGATCCTGTGGGACGTGCTGACGTTCTGGCCGCGGCGCTTCCACCCGCTGGCGGTGCGCCCCTACACCGAGCGGGCGGTCCCCGAGTTCCAGGCTCGCGTCAACGCCCACCTGACCGCGGGCCGGCGGGTGCTCGTGTCCGCCCACAGCCAGGGGTCGGTCATCGCCTTCGCCACACTGGCGCCCCTGTGGCCGTGGAAGCTCGAGCGCTGCGCGCTGCTGACCTACGGCTGCCCGGTGACGACGCTGTACGGTGCGGTCTTCCCCGCCTACTTCGGGCGGGACCAGGTCGAGCGTCTGCGGGCCGCGCTGCTGGGTGACGGACGCGGGTGGCGTAACCTGTGGCGCCGGACGGACCCCATCGGTGGCGCGGTGTTCGGCGGGCCGGGCACCGCCGACCCCGACGACGTGCACGTGGCCGACCCGGCCGCCGAGCCGTCCAGCGCGGACGTACCGGCGCAGGCCGCTCCCCTGGAGGACTACCGGCGGGCCTGGGTGCAGGTGGCGGGCCACTCGTTCTTCCTGCGGGAGCGGCCGCTGAAGGAGGCGGTCGCCGAGCTCGCCGACGCCCTGCGGGCCGTCGACGGCGAGCGGCTCGACCGGGGCGGCGGTCGGGCGGCCGCCAGGTAGGGCGGCCGGCGTCCGCAGCGCCGCTACAGCTGCTGCACCGCGGTCAGGTACCCCTCGCTGTAGGTGGGGAACTGGGCGACGGTGTCCAGCAGGGTGTCCAGGCCGACCTCGGCGCGGATGGCCAGGCCCGCCTGGTGGATCCACTCGCCGGCCAGGGGGCAGACGGCCCAGGCGCCCACCAGCACCCGCCGACGCCGGTCGGCGACCAGCCCCAGCGACCCGCGGGGATGACGCTCGTAGGTCACGGGTCGCGCGATCGTGGCCGCGAGGTCGACCGTGGCGGTCGCGACGTCGACCCCCGCGTCGCTCGCCGCGTCGGCGGTCATGCCGACCGCCGCCGCCTCGGGGTCGCAGAACACGACCCGGGGGATCGCCCGGTAGTCGGCGGTCCGGGGCCGGCCGAGGATGTTGTCGGCCACCACCCGGCCCTGGTACTTGGCGACGTGCGTGAACAGGGCGACTCCGGTGACGTCGCCGACCGCCCACACCCCGTCGGCGACCCGGCAGCGGTCGTCGACGGGCACGCCTTCCCCGGACGGGTCGACGCCGAGGGTCTCCAGGCCGAGGTCGCCGACGCGGGGCCGGCGGCCGGTGACGGTCACCAGGACGTCGGTCCCCACGGTGGAGCCGTCGTCGAGCTCCACGGCCACGCCGGACCCGTCGCGTCGGGCCCGCGAGACCCTCACCCCGGTGCGCACGGTGACGCCGTCGGCCTCCAGCCCGTCGCGGACGAGTCGGCCAACCCGGGGGTCCTCACGGGGCACCAGCCGGTCGGGCGACTGCACGAGGGTGACGTCCACCCCGAACCGGTGCATCCACTGGCTGGTCTCCACGCCGTTGGGCCCCCCGCCGACCACGACGGCCCGTCCGGGCAGCTCCCGCAGCGTGGTCGCCTCCCGGCTGCCCCAGACGGGTACGTCGTCGCCGACGTCGATCGGCGGTGCCGTGGGCTGCGAGCCGGTCGCCAGGACGATGTGCTCGGCGTGCAGGCGCCGGCCGTCCACGTCGACGACGCCGGCCCCGGCGACCCTCCCGGCGCCCCGCAGGACGGTGGCACCCTTGTCCTCGTAGCCTGCGACCTGGCCCGAGTCGTCCAGGCCCCGGATCATCTCGTCGCGGTAGGCGCTGGCGTCGGCGAAGTCCAGCCCCGGTGTGCCCACCCCGGCGGCGCGCTCGGCCTGCGAGCGGGACTCGGGCGGACGCAGCAGGGTCTTGGAGGGGATGCACGCCCAGTAGGCGCACTCGCCGCCGAGCAGCTCGCGCTCCACCACGGCCACGGAGCGCCCGGCCGCCAGCAGGCCCCCGGCGACGGTCTCCCCCCCCGGGCCCATGCCGACGACCACGGCGTCGTAGCTGTCGTCCATCCGATCCCCTGTTCTCGTAGTGCCCGGCTCAGCGGCCCATCCAGCCGCCGTCGACCACGAGGACGTGGCCGTTGACGTAGTCCGAGGCCGGTGAGGCCAGGAAGACGGCGGCGCCGCGCAGGTCCTCGGGTCGTCCCCAGCGCCCGGCGGGGATGCGGGCGAGAATGGCGGCGTCGCGTTCCTCGTCGGCACGCAGGTCCGCGGTCGCGGCGGTGTCGACGTAGCCCGGCGCGATCGCGTTGACCTGCACGTTGTGCGGCGCCCACTCGTTTGCCAGGGCCTTGGTCAGCCCCGCCACGCCGTGCTTGCTGGCGGCGTACGAGGCCACGAGCATGCCGCCCTGGAAGCTCAGCAGGCTGGCGACGTTGACGATCTTGCCGTGGCCGCGGTCCAGCATGGGCCGGCCGGCGAGCTGGCTGAGCCGGAAGACCGCGTTGAGGTTGACGTCGACGACGGCGTGCCAGCTGGCCGGCCCCATCTCGGCGGCGGGCTCGCGCAGGATGATGCCGGCGTTGTTGACCAGGATGTCCACGCGATGTCGTTCCAGCACGGGGGTCACGGCCGCGGCGACGTCGTCCAGGCGGGCCAGGTCGCACACGACCGTGTCCACCTCCCGGCCGTGGGCCTGGACCCGCTGACGCGTCTGTCCCAGGTCGTCGTGCTCGGCGAGCAGGACGAGGTCCGCGCCGGCCTCGGCCAGGCCGGTGGCGATCGCCTGGCCGATGCCCCTGCCCGCGCCCGTCACGAGCGCGGTGCGCCCGTCCAGGCGGAACAGCGAGGGGACGGGCCGGTCGGCGGCCACCGTCAGAAGACCACGGGCAGCGGCTCGATGCCCTGTTCCCGGCAGTAGCCGATGTAGGTGTTCAGCTTCGTGTCGGCCGTCTCGATCTTGACGACCCGGTCGTCGTCGTCGAGGTACTCGATCGCGCCCCTGATGTTGAACAGGGTGATCATCTCCTCCCCGCTTTCGACGATCAGGGTGTGGACGTCACCGGTCGGCTCGTACACGAACGAGCCCGGCCCGGCGACCCAGTCGTGCTCGAGGTAGCGCCAGCGGCCCTGCAGCACCCACGCCTCGACGGGCCCCAGGTGGCGGTGGCGGTTCAGCCTGCCGTGGGCCTCGAACTTGAGCAGGTTGATCCAGACACCCTCCTGCGGGGCCAGGCGCAGCGGCTTGAACCACACCCCCTCGTCCTGGGGCACCCACGGCAACTGGTTTGCGTCGACCAGCAGGTCGGTCACCTGGCCGTGGTCGGACATCTGCGACATGGCTCGCTCCTCACCGGGGCGGCGCGTCCCGTCTCGGACCCGGCTTCACGCTTCCCGGCCCGCGCGCGTTGACACCTTCGCGGTGGCCGTTGTCTGCTGCCGTGGGCACGGCGAGAGGCGACGGGCCGAGGAGGCGAGCATGAACCTGCACCGGATGCTGGCCGAGCGGGCCGCGACCGACCGCCCGGTCGGCGTCGCGCTCGTGGGCGCGGGCAAGTTCGGGTCCATGTTCCTCGCCCAGGCGCGCGCCAGCGCCGGCATGCGGGTGGTGGGCGTCGCCGACGTCTCGTTGGCGCGCGTGCGGGACGCCCTCGGGCGCACGGGCTGGCCGGCGGACGCGGCCGGGGGTATGCGCCTGACCGACGACGTCGAGGGCCTGATCGCCGACGACGACGTCGAGGTGGTCGTGGAGGCCACCGGCGACCCCGCCGCGGGCATCCGCCACGCGCTGGCCTGCTGCGAGCACGGCCGGCACGTCGTCATGGTCAACGTGGAGGCCGACGCCCTGGCCGGGCCGCTGCTGGCCCGCCGGGCGACCGAGGCGGGCGTCGTGTACTCGCTGGCGTACGGCGACCAGCCGGCGATCGTCTGCGAGCTGGTGGACTGGGCGCGCGCGGTCGGTCTCGCCGTGGTGTGCGCCGGCAAGGGCACCAAGTACCTGCCGGCCTACCACGCCTCCACGCCGGAGACGGTCTGGGACCACTTCGGCTTCACCGACGAGCAGGTGGCCACCGGCGACTACAACGCGCAGATGTTCAACTCGTTCATCGACGGCACCAAGTCGGGCATCGAGATGGCGGCGGTCTGCAACGCCACCGGCCTGACCCCCGCCCCCGACGGGCTGGGCTTCCCGCCCGCGGGGACCGGCGAGCTCGCCCAGGTGTGCCGCCCCCGGCAGGTGGGGGGCTCGCTGCACCACGCCGGCACCGTCGAGGTGGTCTCGAGTCTGGCCCGGGACGGGGCGCTGCTGGCCGACCACCTGCAGTTCGGGGTGTACGTCGTGTTCGAGGCGCCGTCGGACTACACGGCCCGCTGCTTCTCCGAGTACGGCCTGGCCACCGACGACTCGGGCCGGTACGCGGCCCTGTACCGTCCCTACCACCTCATCGGCCTGGAGGTGGGCCTCAGCGTCGCCTCGGCGGCGCTGCGCGGCGAGCCGACGGGGGCCGCCACGTCCTTCCGGGCCGACGTGGGCGCCGTGGCCAAGCGCGACCTGGCGGCCGACGAGACTCTCGACGGCGAGGGGGGCGCGACGGTCTGGGGCCGGCTGCTGCCCGCCGCCGACTCGCTCGACGCCGGGG
>JALYGZ010000275.1 GCA_030776845.1 Actinomycetota bacterium | reverse complement strand
GACGACCCGTGGAACGCCGACGTGGGCGTCACCGGCGTCGCCGCCGCGATCGCCGACAGCGGGACGCTGGTGCTGACCGCGGGCGCCGGCACCCCCCGCGGGACCTCGCTCGTCCCCCCGGTGCACGTCGCCGTCGTGCCCTTCGGCCGTCTCGTGGCCGACCTCGGGCGGGCGCTGGAGCTCGTCGCCGCGCTGCGCCCGCCGCCGTCGGGCGTGCAGCTGATCACCGGCCCCAGCCGCTCCGGTGACATCGAGATGCAACTGGTGCGCGGCGTGCACGGTCCCCGCGAGGTCCACGTCCTGTTGCACCCGCGGTGACGGGATCGGCGAGCCCGCCGTGGGTATGAGGCGGGGGAGGGCACCGGGAGAAGCACGCCGAGGAACGAGGACGACCCGTGAGCAGTGACACCATCGAGAGCCGTTCGCCCCAGGACCCCGACGAGGTCGTGCAGGTCCTGCCCGCCGCCGACCGGTCCGCGGTGGCCGGGGCCGTCGACGCCGCGCGCGACGCGGCCCACGGATGGGCGTCGGGGCCGGCGTTGAACCGCACGCAGGCGCTCACCGCCGCCGCGGACGAGTTGGCGGCCCAGTCCGAGCGCTTCGCCGACCTCATGGTCCGCGAGGTCGGCAAACCGGCGGGCGAGGCGGCCGGCGAAGTGGCCCGCGGCGTGGGCATCCTGCGCTACTTCGCCCAGCAGGCCCTGGACCCCGACGGGCAGACCTACCCGGCCCCGGACGGCACGTCGCTGCTGATGGCGCGGCGCTACCCCCACGGCGTGGTCGGCCTCATCACCCCCTGGAACTTCCCGTTGGCCATCCCGCTGTGGAAGGCGGCGCCGGCGCTGGCGTTCGGCAACGGGGTGGTGCTCAAGCCGTCCCCCTACGCCATCGGCTGCGCCCTGGAGCTGAGCAACCTCCTCGACGGGGTGCTGCCCGAGGGGCTGTTCTCGATGGTCGCCGGCGCCGCCGAGGCCGGGGAGGCGCTGGTGGACACCGTGGACGCGGTCTCGTTCACCGGCTCGGTCGACGTCGGCCGGCAGGTGGCGCTGGCCGCGACCGGTCGCCACATCCCCGTGCAGGCCGAGATGGGCGGGCAGAACGCGTCGCTCGTCCTGCCCGACGCCGACCGCGACGCCGCGGCGGCCAGCGTCGCCGCGGCCGCGATGGGCTACGCCGGCCAGAAGTGCACGGCCACGAGCAGGGTGATCGTGGTGGGCAACCCCGAGCCGTTCACCGAGGCGCTGGCGGACGCCGTCCGCGGGCTCGGGGTCGGCGACCCCGGCGACGCCGACACCGTCGTGGGCCCGGTCATCAGCGAGGACGCGCGGCGCAAGGTCCTCGACGCCGCGGAGAAGGCGCGCGCCGACGGCGGCAACTTCCTGACCGGCGGCCGGGCGGGGCAGGCCCACGGCCACTTCGTCGAGCCGACGCTGGTGACGGGCCTGCCGCCCGACGCCGAGCTGGCGCGCGAGGAGGTCTTCGGGCCGATCGCGGCGGTGCTGCCGGCGCGGGACACCGACGAGGCCGTGCAGATCAGCAACGGCGTCCGCTACGGGCTCGTCACGTCGGTGTTCACCCGGGACCTGGACCGTGCCCTGGAGCTGGTCGGGCGCCTGGACACCGGGATGCTCAAGGTCAACGCCCCCACGAGCGGGGTGGACTTCCACGCCCCGTTCGGCGGCGAGAAGGCGTCCAGCATCGGCCCGCGCGAGCAGGGCAAGGCCGCGAGGGACTTCTACACGTCGACGCGGACGATCACGATGTCGCCGCTGGGCGCGTGAGCATGGCGGCGCTGTGGCGGGTCCGTCTCGACGGGCGCGAGCGGCTCGCGCGCGGCCCGGTGGACACCGGGCCCGTCGAGCTGCTGGCCGAGGGGCTGTCCGTCGACGACCTGCTCGCGGGGTCCGCCGGGACGCTGGAGTACGTCCTCGACGGCCCCGGCGCCGGGGACCTGCGCGCCGGGGCGACGGTGCTGGCGCCCACCGCGGGGCAGGAGATCTGGTGCGCCGGGGTCACCTACCTGCGCAGCAGGGACGCGCGCATGGGCGAGTCGGTCAGCTCGGCGGACCACTACGAGCAGATCTACCACGCCGACCGCCCGGAGCTGTTCCCCAAGGCGGCGCCGGGGCGGGTCCGGGGACCGGGAGAGGTGATCGGCGTCCGCGGGGACTCGGACTGGGACGTCCCCGAGCCGGAGCTCGCGGCCGTCGCCGACCAGCGCGGCCGGGTCGTGGCGTACACGATCGGCAACGACGTGTCCTCGCGGAGCCTGGAGGGCGAGAACCCCCTGTACCTGCCCCAGGCCAAGGTCTACACGGGCAGCTGCGCGCTCGGGCCCTGCCTCGTGCCGGTCGGGCGGGCCCCCGACCACACCGAGATGCGCATCGGCCTCACCATCGTCCGCGGCGGCGAGGCCATCTACTCCGACGCAGTGTCGGTCGCCGACATGTACCGCACGCCGCAGGACCTGATCGACTGGCTGTACCGGGCGATCGACTTCCCAGTGGGCGCCGTGCTGCTGACGGGCACCGCGATCGTGCCCGAGCCCGAGTTCACGCTGCGTGCGGGCGACGAGGTGACCACCGAGATCACCGGGCTGGGACGGCTGCGCAACACCGTCGAGGTCGTGGGGGCGACGCCCGAGCCGGCCGTCGGGAGGGCCTCGGGATGAGGGTGCTGCGCGTCGGCCCGCCGGGCGGGGAGCGACCGGCCGTCCTCATGGCCTCCGCCGGCGCGCCGGCGGAGGGCGAGACCCAGGCCCTGGACCTGGGCGAGCACGTCGCGGAGGTCGACGGGGCCTTCCTGGGGGAGTCGGGGCTGGAGCGCCTGGCCGAGACCGTCGCCCAGCACGGCGACTCGCTGCCCCGCGTGGACCTGGGCCGCGAGCGGGTGGGCGCCCCCCTCGCGCGCCCGGGCAAGGTCGTGTGCATCGGGCTGAACTACGCCGACCACGCCGCCGAGACCGGCGCCGCCCTGCCCGACGAGCCGACGCTGTTCTTCAAGGCGCCCAACACCGTCGTCGGGCCGTACGACGCGGTCCACCTCCCCCCGGGCGGCCAGAAGACCGACTGGGAGGTCGAGCTGGGCATCGTCGTCGGCGCGGTCGCCCGCTACCTGCCCGACGCCGACGCGGCCCGCGACGCGATCGCCGGCTACTGCGTCTCCAACGACGTCTCCGAACGGGCCTTCCAGCTCGAGCGGGGTGGGCAGTGGGTCAAGGGCAAGTCGTGCGAGACGTTCAACCCCCTGGGCCCGTGGCTGGTGACGCCCGATGAGGTGGCCGACCCGCAACGGCTGTCGCTGCGCCTGTGGGTCAACGGCGAGCTGATGCAGGACTCCAGCACCGAGCAGATGGTGTTCGGCCCGGCCCACCTCGTGTGGTACGTGAGCCAGTTCATGGTCCTGGAGCCCGGCGACCTGATCAACACCGGGACCCCGGCCGGCGTCGCGATGGGCATGGAATCACCGCGCTACCTGCGGGCCGGGGACGTGATGGAGCTGGAGATCTCCGGGCTGGGCCGACAGCGGCAGGTCTGCGTCGACGCGTAGGCACGAAGGCGAGGCACCTGATGGCGACCATCACCAGCATCGAGACCCACGACGTGCGCTTCCCCACCTCCCGGGACCTCTCGGGGTCCGACGCCATGAACCCCGACCCGGACTACTCGGCGGCCTACTGCGTGCTGCGCACCGACGATACGGCCGAGGGATGGCAGTCGGAGGGGCACGGGTTCAGCTTCACCATCGGGCGGGGCACCGAGGTCGTCTGCGCGGCGATCGACGCCCTCAAGCCCAGGCTGCTCGGACAGGACGCCGACGCTCTGTTCGCCGACATGGGGTCGTTCTGGCGGCACCTGGTCGGCGACAGCCAGCTCCGGTGGATCGGCCCGGAGAAGGGAGCCATCCACCTGGCCACCGCGGCGCTCACCAACGCCGTGTGGGACCTGTACGCCAAGCGCGAGGGCAAGCCGTTGTGGAAGCTGCTCGCCGACATGACGCCCGAGCAGCTCGTCTCGCTGGTGGACTTCCGGTGGATCAGCGACGCGGTCGCCCCCGAGGAGGCCGTGGAGCTGCTCGCCGGCAACGAGGCCTCCAAAGGTGGGCGCGAGGCCCACATCCTGAGCGAGGGGCTGCCGCACTACACCACGTCGGCCGGCTGGCTGGGCTACCCCGACGACAAGCTGCGGCGGCTGTGCCGGGAGGCCGTCGAGGCCGGCTTCGACGACGTGAAGATGAAGGTGGGCGCCGACCTGGACGACGACCTGCGGCGCGCCGCCATCGTCCGCGAGGAGATCGGCCCCGATCGCAACCTCATGATGGACGCGAACCAGCACTGGGGCGTGGACGAGGCCATCGCGAACATGGGGCAGCTGGGCCGGTTCGACCCACTGTGGATCGAGGAGCCCACGAGCCCCGACGACATCCTCGGGCACGCCAGGATCGCCAAGGCGGTCGCGCCGGTCGGGGTCGCCACCGGGGAGCACGCCCACAACAGTGTCATGTTCAAGCAGTTGCTGCAGGCCGACGCGATCTCGTACTGCCAGGTCGACGCGTGCCGGCTCGGCGGGGTCAACGAGGTCCTGGCCGTCCTGGTGATGGCGGCGAAGTTCGGCGTGCCGGTGTGTCCCCACGCGGGCGGCGTCGGCCTGTGCGAGCTGGTGCAGCACGTGTCGGTGTTCAACTACGTCGCGGTGCGGCCGAGCCTGGAGGGGGTCACGGTCGAGTACGTCGACCACCTCCACGAGCACATGGCCGACCCGGTCGCCGTCCGTGACGGCCGCTGGCTGCCCCCGGGGCGCCCCGGCTACAGCAGCACCATCAGGGCCGACAGCCTGGAGGAGTACGCCTACCCCGACGGAGTGGCCTGGGGGAGCCCTTGACGTGTCGATCCCACGTCCGTAGTTTCTCCAATGGGGTGAGAGATGCGGAACGCCCTGGGGAACGGGTGAGCGGTCAGGGACGGACCGCCATCGTGACGGGCGCCGGGTCGGGCATCGGGCTGGCGACCGCGGTCCGGCTGGCCGCCGACGGCTACGCCGCCGCGCTCGTCGACATCGACGAGCGGGGCCTGGACAAGGC
>JALYGZ010000274.1 GCA_030776845.1 Actinomycetota bacterium | reverse complement strand
ACGGCCTCACGGGCGGGCCGGCCGTCCGGCCGCACGCCGGGCGCGGGACAGCAGGCGGCGTGCCAGGGCCCGGGCCGGGCTCCGGCCCGTCACCGGGGTAATGACGTAGCGGCGCAGCTGCAGGGGTGGGGTCGCGGGGCCGTTGCGCCCGTCGACGGTGGTGAGCGCGTGGCGGTGGCCGGCGGCGGCCGCCGCGGCGAGGGTGTGCCCGTCGTAGTCGCGGGCCGTGCCGTTGGGATAGGCAAGCACGGTCGCCGGGACCTGCAGCCGCTCCTCGAGCGCGTCGCGGGAGCGGCGCAGGTCGCGCTCCTGCTCCTCGGGGGTCTCCCGGGACAGGATGGCGTGGTGGGCGGAGTGGGAGCCCACCGTGAAGCCCCGGCGGACGAGCTCCCGGGCCCCCCGCCAGTCCAGGAACATGTCCCGGTCGCCCGGGTCGCCCTCGGGCCGCAGGGTCGCCACGAGCTCGCCGACGGCCGCGTCGCGCGCCAGGCGGTCGCAGCCCTTGAGCCCCTCGGAGATCCGCTGGTAGGCGTGGCGGCGCTGGTCGGGCGTCCGCAGGTCATAGCTGACCCCTCTCCAGGACAGCGTGCCGCGGCGACTGCGGGCGAAGGCCCACCCGGCGACCTCCCACCAGGCGCGGACCTCCCGCGACAGCAGTCCCGGCACGAGGAAGAACGTGGCCGGCAGCTCGAGCTCCTCCAGCAGTGGCACGGCCAGCCGCAGGTTGTCCCGGTAGCCGTCGTCGAAGGTCAGCGCCACCGTCCCCGGGGGCGGGGAGCCGCCGGCGGCCAGGACGTCGAGCGCCTCGGCGAGCGGCATGACGCGGGCGGCGGCTCGCAGCGCGAGCAACTGGCGCCGCAGACCGCGGGCGCCACCGGGCGGCAGCGGGAAGCACCAGGAGGACTCGACGTTGTGCCAGCCCAGCACCGTCAGCCGCCCGCGCATCGTGGCCCTCCCGTCGCCCGCGGACGCTGAAGTTCCTGCTCGTACCTGCCGATACTACGGTCAGTAGTCTCGCTCACCGCCGCGGGACGAGGCGCGGACCGGGGGACCTCATGCGAGCAGCACGCCGACGCCCAGCCCCGGGGCGCCTCGCTGTGCGGACAGCGCTCGCCGTGGCGCTCCTCGCGCCCGCCGTCGCGCTGTCGGTCTCGCCCGCCACCGCCCACACATCGCCGACGGAGGGCACCTTCCGGCGGCCGTTCCCGAAGGCCGCCTGGCTGTACGACCGCATTCCCGCCGGCCCCGTGCTGGACCCCGACAGCGCCGCGATGGTGGCCAACCTGCGGCAGGGCCAGCACGTGGCCAACCTGCACGAGTTCGGTATCCCCTTCCACGCGGCGGATTCCGCCACGAGGCGGAAGCGGGTGAACTGCACCAGACCGTGGGGCACCTGTGACCTGGAGGTCGGCCGTCGGCGGCTGAACAGGAGGATGCGTCCGCACCGGGGCAGCGATCGGGCCATGGTCGTCGTGGACAAGGTGAGGCGGGTCACCGACGAGTACTGGCGCTACTCGTGGAACGACGGCAGGCCGCGGACGGCGTGGGGCGGAGTCGGTCGACTCGACGGCGACGGTCTCGGGGTCAACGCCACCGGCTCGCTCATCTCGCGCGCGGCCGGCGTCGTGCGCGCCTTCGAGATCCGCCGGGGTCGAATCGACCACGCGCTGGTCTTCTCCACGCGTCACTGCGGCCGGTCCCACCGCTACCCGGCCGGCAAGTCCGACGGTGGCGCGACGGAGCCGGGCGCCGTCCCCGAGGGCGCCCGCATCCAACTGCGTCCGTCGCTGGACCCGGGTGACTACCGGCTGTCGAAGGCCGAGTGGGCCGTGTTCGTGGCGTTGCAGCGCTACGGCGCCTACGCCATCGACTGCGGCGGCGCGACCGCGGCGTTCTCGTTCCAGGACGTCGCCGGCAACCCCGGAGCGGTCTACCGCGACGCCGGGCTGGCCTGGGACTACTTCGACCTGCGGGCGATCCCGTGGAACCGCATCCGGGTCCTGCGGTCGTGGGACGGCAGCTGACCTCGAGCCGAGCCCGCCCCGGGCTGAGCCCGTCACCAGCTGCGCGCCCGACGGGTCCACCGTGCGCCGACGACCGCGCCGGCTCCCGTCACCAGGAGGGCCAGGGCCAGCGGGACGGGGCGCGGCGACACGCCACGCCGGGGCCCCGACACCGGTGACCTCCTGGTCCGCAGGGTGTACAGCCCGTCGAGGCCGTCGACGTAGTCGCGTCCGCGGCCGAGCACGTCGGTGGCCACGCGCGTCGCGACGTCGGGGTCGTCCGCCCGAGCCACGACGGTGACCACCGCCCCGGCGCCGACATCCACCTCGGCGTGGCCGCCGCGCGTCGCCTTCGGCGAGCGGCGCCTGACGACCTCGGCGTAGGTCGCCGGCACCGTCCCCCGTTCCAGCAGGTCCAGCTGGTACGCGCGGGTGTAGGGGGCCCAACGGCCCTGGGGCACGACCCTGGCGCTGGACGCGGCCCGCCAGGCCCGGTCGACCGGCGTGAGCGCCGGCACGGTCAGCAGGACCAGAGTGGACA
>JALYGZ010000273.1 GCA_030776845.1 Actinomycetota bacterium | reverse complement strand
GCGGTGACCTCCTCGACGCTCCGGTCGACGCCGACGGGGCCGCCGGCGGCCGGGCTCGCCGGCGGCGCGACGGCAAGGCCGCCTTCGTCGATCACTGTCCCTCCGCTCCGACCAACCTCGGCGGTCCTCGATCGTACTCGGCGGGGTCAAAGCGCGGGCGGGCGACGGGCCCACGACGAAGGGGCGGCCCTGTCGGGGCCGCCCCTTCGTGCGGGCTGGTCGGTCATCGACTCCTTAGAAGTCCATGCCTCCCATGCCGCCGTGGTCGTGGCCACCGGCGCCCGCGGCCTCCTTGGGCTCCGGCTTGTCGGCGACCAGGGTCTCGGTCGTCAGGAGCAGGCCCGCGATGGAGGCCGCGTTCTGCAGCGCCGACCGGGTGACCTTCGCCGGGTCGATGACGCCCTCGGAGATGAGGTCGGTGTACTCGCCGCTCAGGGCGTTCAGGCCGTGGCCGGACTGCAGGCCGCGCACCTTCTCCACGACGACGCTGCCCTCGAGGCCGGAGTTGTTCGCGATCCAGCGCAGCGGCTCGACCAGCGCCTTGCGGACGATGTTCGCGCCCACGACGAAGTCGCCCTCCAGGTCGAGCTTGTCCAGCACGTTGCCGGCCTGCAGCAGGGCGGCGCCGCCACCGGCGACGATGCCCTCCTCGACCGCCGCGCGGGTCGCCGACAGGGCGTCCTCGATGCGGTGCTTCTTCTCCTTCAGCTCGACCTCGGTGGCCGCGCCGACCTTGATGACCGCGACGCCGCCGGACAGCTTCGCGAGCCGCTCCTGCAGCTTCTCGCGGTCCCAGTCCGAGTCGGTGTCCTCGATCTCGTTCTTGATCTGCGTGACCCGGCCGGTGATGTCATCCTGGGAGCCGGCGCCCTCGACGAGCGTGGTGTTGTCCTTGGTGACGGTCACCTTGCGGGCGCGGCCCAGCAGGTCGATCGTCACGCCGTCGAGCTTCAGGCCGACCTCCTCGGAGATGACCTGGCCACCGGTCAGGATCGCGATGTCCTGCAGCATGGCCTTGCGTCGGTCGCCGAAGCCGGGGGCCTTCACCGCGGCCGACTGGAAGGTGCCGCGGATCTTGTTCACGACCAGGGTCGCCAGGGCCTCGCCCTCGACGTCCTCGGCGACGATCAGCAGCGGCCGGCTGGCCTGCATGACCTTCTCCAGCACGGGCAGCAGGTCCTGCACCGCGGAGATCTTTTGGTTCGCGACCAGGATGTACGGGTCGTCGAACACGACCTCCATACGCTCGGAGTCGGTCACCATGTACGGCGAGACGTAGCCCTTGTCGAACTGCATCCCCTCGACGAAGTCCAGCTCCAGCCCGAAGGTCTGGGACTCCTCGACGGTGATGACGCCGTCCTTGCCGACCTTGTCCATCGCCTCGGCGATGATCCGGCCGACGTCGGGGTCGTTGTTGGCCGAGATCGTCGCGACGTGCGCGATCTCCTCCTGGGTCTCGATGTCACGCGCGACCTCGCCGATCTGCTCGACGACGCGCTCGACCGCCGTGTCGATGCCCCGCTTGAGCAGCATCGGGTTGGCGCCGGCGGCGACGTTGCGCATGCCCTCGTGCACCATGGCCTGGGCCAGCACGGTCGCCGTGGTGGTGCCGTCACCGGCGACGTCGTTGGTCTTGGTGGCGACCTCCTTGGCCAGCTGGGCGCCCATGTTCTCGTAGGGCTCCTCCAGCTCGATCTCCCGGGCGATCGTCACCCCGTCGTTCGTGATGGTGGGCGAGCCCCACTTCTTCTCGAGTACGACGTTGCGGCCCTTGGGGCCGAGCGTGATCTTCACCGCGTCGGCGAGCTTGTCGACGCCGTTCTCCAGCTTGCGACGGGCGTCCTCGTGGAACGTGAGTTGCTTTGCCATATCGTGTGCGCTCCTTGTTCCGTGCTACTTCTCGTTCCGTGCTACTTCTCGACGACCGCGAGGATGTCCCGGGCGGACAGGATCAGGTACTCCTCGCCGGACAGCTTGAACTCGGTCCCCCCGTACTTGGAGTACACGACCGTGTCGCCCTCCTTGACGTCCAGCGCGATGCGCTCGCCCTGGTCGGAGATGCGGCCCGGGCCCACCGCGATGACGGTGCCCTCCTGCGGCTTCTCCTTGGCGGTGTCGGGGATGACCAGGCCGCTGGCGGTGGTCTCCTCCGCCTCGCTGGCCTGTACCACGACCCGGTCCTCGAGAGGCCTGATCGCGACCTTGGTTGCCGTCGCCATACGGTGCTCCTTCGTGTGTCGGCCCGGCCGGCGGGCGTGGACTGGTTCGGTGTTCCGGTTCGGCGTTCCGGGGCGGATCCGCCTTTTCGGGCGGCGGGCGGGAGGGCCGCCTGCCACTGGCAGTCTCCTGTCCGGAGTGCCAGTCGCCACGCTAGCAACGGTGTACCCCAAGTGCAAGCCGGGGACACCTCGAAGTCACCCGATCTGCGCGTGGGGCGCTCAGGGTTGACCTCGGGGCGCAGGCGTCCCTGAATGCGCGCAGTGTCCGCCCAGTGATCACCATGTGTTAGGCTCACGCTGGCGAATGGGGACGGGTTCCGCAGGAACGCGGGAGACGCCCTCCACGGCGTGTGCGGCGGCCGAGGGGGAGCTTCGTGTCGGAGTACCAGAGACAGCTCGGCGGTCGGCTGCGGGCCATCCGCCAGCAGCAGGGCCTGACCCTGCAGCAGGTCGAGGAGATGTCGCGGGGCCGGTGGAAGGCCGTCGTGGTCGGCTCCTACGAGCGCGGTGACCGGGCGGTGTCGGTCGCCAAGCTGGCCGAGATCTCCCGCTTCTACAACGTCCCGGTCTCCGAGCTGCTGCCCAAGGAGGAGGACGAGGTCCCACCTCCGCGCACCACGCCGTCGCGGATCCGCCTGGACCTGCGCGAGCTGGCCCGCCAGGACCTGGACCCGGAGCTGCGGCCGGTGTCGCGCTTCGCCCACACCATCCAGCTGCAGCGCGGGGACTTCAACGGCAACGTGCTCACCATCCGCGGCGAGGACCTGCGGGCGCTGTCGGTCATCTACGGGACCGGGCCCGAGGACCTCATGGTCCGCCTGGACGAAGAGGGCGTGATCGCCAACACCTGACCGGTCCACCCCGCGGTCACCGCAGGGCGAGCAGGAGGGCTCCGGCGTCCACCAGGCCCGCCCGGCGGTACGCGGCGATGGCGGCGGTGTTGTCCGAGCGCACGTGCAGGGTCACGCCCGGCACGCCGGCGTCCAGCAGCTGGCGGGCCGTCAGGCCGACCGCGGCCGCCCCCAGCCCCCTGCCACGCCAGTCGGGATGGACGTAGACCCCCGCGAGCTGGGCGCCGCGCCGGCGACTGCGCAGCGCGACATCGACCTTGGCGACCGGCCGCCCCCGGCGCTCCACCACCCAGGTGGCCCCGCGGGCCACACGGTCCCGGGCGCGGGCGCGCACCACATCCCGTCCCGAGCCGGAGATGGGCGGCCCCATCTCGTCCTCGACGTGCAGCCGGCAGGCAAACTCGGTCAGCTCCTCCAGGTCGCCGTCGTGGGCGGGGCGGAAGCCGGGCGTGCGGGGCACGCGCGGTCGCCGGCGGGTCAGCATGAAGCGCTGCTCGCGGGCCTTGGGGCGCCGGCGCAGCAGCCCGCGGGGCCAGGCGTTCAGC